>JAQZBA010000039.1 GCA_029239365.1 Herbinix sp.
CGGTATCATATAATTCCTCAGCACATTGTGAGCAGACAGGCAGATCCGGTGGTATGATTCGAAGCTCGTCATTATTACTGCTATCAAGGATAGTAAAGCTATCGTAGAGTTTTGACTCAGCACTGCTAAGGCTGATCGCCTGTTCTGAGTTCGAAGCTAAGTTCGTTACGGGTTCTACCTCAAGCTTGATAATCTCATGCCCACCCTCAGTAGTACTTAGGTCCACGAGAAAATCCTGTAGTTTGTCCTTCGGTGCCTGAGCGATTATCTCTACGGACCCGCCCAGATTACGCACTGTCCCTTTCACCGCATACTTTTCGGCAATATGATAAACAAGGGGTCGAAATCCAACCCCTTGCACTATTCCGGTAACCGTTATTCTATTTGTGATTAATTGATTTTTCCTTTGATCCATGTTATCACTTCATCAAAACCTTCTTCAGTCTTACCGGATACTTTAATTACAGGTGCCGTTTTATTTAATGCTCGTACACCCTTCATAAAGAATTCTTCATCAAATTCAATATACGGTAATAGATCACATTTGTTCAATAAGATAATATCTGCCTTCTCAAAAGCCAGCGGATACTTATAGGGCTTATCACTGCCCTCAGTTACGGTAGAAATCAACATCTTCGCATGCTCACCGATCATAAATTCTGCCGGGCATACCAGATTACCGATGTTTTCAATAAATAGAACACCATCGGACAGCTTAAGCTCCTCTACTGCATTCCCGATTAAAGGAGAGTCCAAATGACAGGCTCCTCCTGTATTGATCTGGATTGCTTTGACACCAAGTCCCTGTAAGGTCTTTGTATCAAAATCAGCTTCGATATCACCCTCAATAACATAAGGCGTAACCTCACCCAGACGCTTAATGATTTGGATTAGGGAGGTAGTCTTACCTGCACCCGGTGCACCCATGACATTGATGGCAAAGATGTTTTTTGTCGTTAATTCCTTATTAATCTGAGCAGCAACCTCATCATTCTTAGCATACACAGATTGCATGATTGTAATCTCTTTATTTTCAGACATAATAGCCTCCATTTCTGAATCAAACTTCAATGGACCGAATATAGAATTCCTGACCGATCTCTGTCGGACGACCTTCACCGGTACAGCTTGGACATGAGAACGAATAAGGCTTTCGCTCAAAATATTCCTCACACAAACTGCACTTAAGCAACGGCTTCACCCGTTCAATATTCAGTCTGGCATGCTCACAGCGGCTCCCCTCGGCAATGATATCAAAATAAAGCTCTATGGAGCTGGCTACATAACCGCTATAATCTCCAACGACCAAGTTAATTACCTTCACCTTGTCCGCTTCGTTTTTTATAGCAAATTCCTGTGCAATTTCTATGATTCGCCTTGTGATTGGGTATTCGTGCATTTGATATATTCATCCCTTACTTTTCCAAACGATGGTGAAGTATACTGTTGATCCATATGAAGACATTTCTTTGGACAGACCTCGCTGCAATAATTACATTGAATGCAGGATAACCGTTCGATGCTCCAGGAGGAATTTGCTTTATCTACCTGAATCGCTCCGGTTGGGCAGCGCCTCTGGCACATACTACAGAAGATACAAGCATCGATATCAATCTCAATCTTCCCTCTGGTACGCTCGTAATAATCCTTCTTCTTAATAGGGTATTGCGTCGTATACGGGCCATGGAATAAATTCTTAAACAGGGTCTTGGTCATACTTAATATAGACATAATTACCTCAATTCCGCTGCTTAGGCAGCGTTATATTATCGTTCCGTACAACTGATACAAGGGTCAATTGTAAGGATTAAAATCGGTACATCCGCCAAGTCACAGCCTTTTAAGGTCTCGAGTAAAGCCGGTACATTTGCAAAGGTAGGGGTTCGTACTCTCATTCGGTCAAGGAATTTTGTACCGTTGCCCTTTGCATAATATACTACCTCCCCACGTGGTTGTTCTATTTGTGTAAAATATTCTCCGGAAGGATTACCGGTTACCTTAACCTTAACCTCACCTTCGGGAATCAGTGTGACACATTGTTGTATTAAATCAATGGACTGGAATATCTCCTTAATTCTAACCTTAGTTCTTGCATAACTATCACCCTTGGTATCTGTAATTGGTTTAAACTTAAGTTGTCCGTACGCTGCATATCCCTGAGTTCTCATATCCAGCTCGATTCCGCTGGCTTTTGCCATAGGACCTACTGCACCCAGATCAAAGGCTGCCTGCTTTGATAAGACACCAACTCCTTTGGTACGAGCCTTAACCGAAGTATCACGTAGGAAGACCTCCGTCAATTCCTTCAGTTCCTTTTCAACCAGCTGAAGAATTCCTACAATTTTCTGAAGAGTCTCAGGGCTGATGTCCTTTCTAACTCCTCCAATATCACAGACAGAGAAGATTACTCTTCCACCGGTAGTTTCTTCGAAGATATCTAGTATCCGTTCTCTAATCTTCCAGGATTGCATGAACAAGCTTTCAAAGCCAAAGGCATCTGCGAGTAAACCGAGCCACATGATATGACTGTGCATACGGGATAACTCAGCCCAGATAGTTCTAAGGAACTTTGCGCGCTCCGGTATCTCTACGTTCATAATACTTTCTATGGTCATGCAGTATCCCATTCCATGCATAAAAGAGCAGATACCGCAGATTCGCTCCGCAACATAAGTATATTGCTGAAAATCCTTCTTTTCAACCAATTTCTCCAAGCCCCTGTGGATATATCCAATCTGAGGAATTGCTTCTACTACCTTCTCATCCTCAAGGACTAAATCCAGATGAATAGGCTCTGGAAGTACGGGATGCTGGGGTCCAAAAGGTACTATTGTTCTATTACCCATTATACTCCCTCCTCCTTCCGAAATGGTGTCTTAACCGCCATCTTATATAAGGAATGATTAAAATCAATTGCAATATCCTTAATCTGAACACCGAATAACTCTTTGATCTCATTTTCATATAGAAAAGCAAAGGGATAAATAAAGCTGATGCTGGATATTTCTTCCTCCAACCCTATATTAATCCGTATATTTAATAATTCATAATTCTTATCAAAGGAATAGCTGAGCTCCATACCATCCTTGCAGGTACAGGTAATCGCAACCAGACGGTAGCCATCATTTTTTAAATGAAGCACCTCCGCCAGCAGTTCGTTTGATGAGATCTCCTTTATTGTCTGTTGACCCATACTTTACCTCCTAAATCTTAGCAGTTTCCTGATTGATTCTATTCTTACCGGTCTTCTTGCGGGCATATTTCTGCTTCTGTGCTAGAATATCCAAGGCTTTCACAACCCCATCGATAATTGACTCTGGCCGTGCAGCACAACCCGGTACATAGACATCCACAGGTAATACCTTATCAACACCGCCAACAACATTATAGCATTCTGCAAAGATACCACCTGAGGTTGCACATATTCCGATTGCCACTACAACCTTGGGCTCTGCCATCTGATCGTATAGCTGCTTTACGACGGGAATGTTCTGTTCATTTACACTTCCGGTAATAAGAAGAATATCGGCATGCTTAGGATTACCTGTATTAATGATACCAAACCGTTCTACATCATACAAGGGAGTAAGACAGGCAAGGACCTCGATATCACAGCCGTTGCAGCTAGTTCCATCGTAATGTAATATCCATGGTGATTTTGTTACAAATTTCATAAGTCAGCTCCAATCCATAAAAGGCGGGCATAATGATCCGTCTATACTATATAATAATTTAATCGCAAATAATTTTTTTTATCTAAAAAATGATAAAATTAATAAGTTTATAATTCCCATCGTACCGGTAATAATCCAGGCTGAGGTGAAAGCTTGCTGCCACTTTAATCTGGCAAAGGCATTATCGATTATAATTTCTAAAAAATACACCAAAGCGCAAGCTACTAAAGCAAATACTTTACTGATCGGCGTCTCCGTAGCAAAGAATACAAACACCAGTGTTAAGGTGATAATTACTTCAAACCAGTGGGTCACTTCGATGACTGCCAAATCTCTTCCCGAATACTCGGTTGTAATGCCCTTCACAATTTCCTGATGCCCATGATGAGACATGCTAAGGTCAAAGGGTGATTTACGGAGCTTAAACGTAATGATGAATACCAGACCAAGGAATACTCCCGGAAGGTATACAATCGCAGGTATCGAATTATTGATGATCTCTTTTACAAAAAAGCTGTTATCTGCGTAATATAGTCCGACACATGCCAACAACACCATCGGTTCATAGGCCATTATCTGTAAGAGCTCTCTCTCCGAACCAATAATACTATAAGGTGAATTGGAGGCATAGCCGCCGAGTACAAAGAAGATGGATCCCAAGGTTAGAGCAAACACAGCCAGCAGGATATCTCCTCCGGATAATAAAATTGATGTTGTAAATATTGCAAATACCAATGAGATATAGACAAAGAAGCGATGCATCGAATTAACTTCAATGGATTCCTTTTGAACCAGCTTCATAACATCATAAAAGGGTTGTAATACCGGGGGGCCTTGCCTTCCCTGCATTCTCGCTGTAATAACTCTGTCAATTCCGGTCAGAAGGCCACCGACAAAGGGTGCTGCAACAACAAATAATATGTTCATCAGTATATGCATTATGCTGCTAAGCCTCCTATCAATAGTATAATTCCGGCACAGAGAAGTCCGATTGAGATCAGATTACTCCACAGGGTAAGTCTCTTAGCACCAAAATAGCTTTCCATATACCAGTTTCTAAGTTCGACCTTACGGGTCACACCCATCGATGCATGGAAGTTCTCATTATCACCGGCATTCTGTCCAGCCATATACATAGGTACCTTGCGACGCTTGTCCCCTTTATAGATTGGGATAAAGCTAATCGGTAGAATTAATAACGCACTGAGCATATAAAGCATGATCTTAACGTCACTGGTACTAATCGGAACCATAGCATCTGTATGAAACAGATGGGTTAGATAAGGGATAAGAGCATATTTTGAAATCAAAGGGAACCCGAAACAGGATATCACCACAAGGATTGCATGAATGGTAATCGGTATTTCCTCATCCTTACGGAAGGTTTGTTTTACATGATTCTTCACATTTGCATTGGATACCAGCTTACCCATCCATTTTGACCAATAGAATAACGTTGCCGCACTACCATAAGCCAGAATAATTACGATGAGTATATTGTCGGAATCTATGAATGCCTTCATCGCTACCCATTTTGAGACTAGCATACCAAAGGGAGCTAGAAACATTCCTGCAATTCCAATCATGATATAGAGGGACAGCTTTCTTGATACATCAAGTAAAATGTCCATATCCTCAACATTCCTGCTTCCAATCTGATGCTCAATGGAGCCCACACAGATAAATAACAGGGATTTGGATACTGAGTGGAATATCACCAGTAATATTGCAGCCCAGAGTGATTCCTGCGTACCGATGCTTGAGCAGATTACAATGAGGCCCAGATTCGCTAATGTTGAATACGCTAGAATCTTCTTCGCATCACTTTGTGCGATTGCCATCAGGGAACATGCCAAAAAAGTTACTCCACCTACGAGGGTTACAATCCTTCCAACGGAGGAAGTACCAAGCAACGGTGCAAGTCTAATGATTAAGTATACCCCTGCCTTCACCATGGTTGCGGAATGCAACAGGGCGGAGGAAGGTGTCGGTGCAACCATAGCACCAAGCAGCCAGGAGGAGAAAGGTAACTGAGCAGATTTTGTCAATGCTGCTATGGATAATAAGAAAACCGGAATCAGTACCATAGCCTCAGGCTTCATATCGATTAAGACAGATAATTCCAGAGTCTTAAAGTTTATACCAATGAATACAATGGCTAAAGCAAACGCTAATCCTCCACCTAGATTAATGGCTAAGGCATGGAAGGAATTCTTCTTAGCATCCTTTGTCTTAGTATAACCAATCAGTAAGAAGGAGCAGAGTGTCGTAATCTCCCAGAAGAAGTACATCCAGGTCAGATTATTGCTTAGCACTAATCCAAACATCGCTGACAGGAAGAGAAATAATAGGGATAAGAAGAAATTCTTTCTTACCGGATAATTCTCATGATGATAATGATACCATTTCATATAACCAATGGCATAGATACAGATAAGACTGCCTACAATACCAATGATTAGAACCATTATTGCGGTTAACTTATCAAAAACGATTCCATTTTTGACTACGATATCGTGCTTTTGCGAGAACTCAAACCAAAGAACCAATGGTGTTTGAATGGCCGAAAAAGCAGATACAATATACTTTTTGTTTTTGATACCGATAATAATGATAAATAAAGCCATAGATCCTTCGAGGGCAGCGATGATATAATCGATGATCTCCTCATGAGGAAAATTGAAGGAAATTCCCTTCTGAAAGTACAGAAATACAACTGTCAAGGTTATTACAGCCGTAATCACCGCACTAATTCTCACAATCATATCCCGTATCTGGTCCTTCCTAACAATTAGTACCAGAAGCGCTGCAATGATTGGAAATAAGATTAATACTGAAATTGCATACATATCACGTCACCTTACTTAAGTTATTTGTAGAACGTTTAGAGCAAAAAAAAATCAACACCGCCACGAGAGCCATAGCCCAAGATACCTCTCTGCATCATTGACAAACCTTATGTATTATAGCACCACAGAATTTCATAAGCAAGTTTTGTTAATAAATAAACAAAGATACATTATTTGGGTATAATCATGGTTTCTACAGGTTATAAAAAGCAACCTAAGCCTCTTTCAAAAGCTCTTTCCTTGAAAGTACTACCTAGATTTATAGATACCTAGTATGCTTACTATCTTACTACTGCATTGTCTTCTTCTCAAGTTAATATCCTGTTAAGATTCCATCCATTTTATCCCATATTGTAATGCTTCTACCTGGAGGAGTCAGTAGTTGCATCTTCGTTTGCAATATATTATGTTCTAGAACCATGATGAAATGGCAAATCAACTAAAACTTTCATCCGTAGGTTAAGAGTAATAATCACATGGTTTTACTAATACGGCAGATAAAGGCAGATTTTACTTGAAAATCTGAATAATTGGTTATATAATAAGTAAAAATACAACATACCTTTAATTTTTTCCCAGAATTATGTTGTCATGAATTAATAGAGATGAATTGGCAATTAATTAATTGTTGCAATCTCATTTCGCAGTGTTGATCAAAGCTACGATTTATTCATTTCTTCAGAGAGCCGGTGGTTGGTGTGAACCGGTGTAAGGTTAAATCTATCCACTTTGGGAGCTGTCGGTGATGAGCCGAAAGGTTAGTACTCTTTAACGTACTTATGAGTGGCTGAGTGAGTTTCATTCAGCAATTTGGGTGGCAACGCGGATTCCTTTCGTCCCATGATGTGTATGGGCTTAAGGATTTTTTTATGCTTGCAAATGAGTTGATTTAATCCCCCATACGAGGTTTATTCTAATAATAAATTGCCGCATTAGTCGGCAGAATGGAGGCATCAATGTTAGATATAAAATTGGTAAGAGAAAATCCCGAGGTTATAAAACAAAATATCCGTAATAAATTTCAGGATAAGAAGCTTCCCCTAGTGGATGAAGTCATTGCCTTGGATGTGGAAAGCAGAAATGCTAAGGCAGAAGCAGACAATCTAAGATTCGAGAGAAATAAAATTTCCAAAGAGATTGGTACTCTGATGGGTCAGGGAAAGAAAGCAGAAGCTGAGGAATTAAAGAAACGTGTTACTACAGACTCCGAGAGACTAGCTGTGTTAGAAGCAAAAGAAGCTGAGCTGGAAGAGAGTATCAAGAAGATCATGATGACCTTACCTAATATCATCGATCCCAGCGTTCCGATTGGTAAGGATGACAGTGAGAATGTAGAGGTAAAGCGTTATGGCGAGCCTCGCGTTCCCGATTTTGACATTCCTTATCATACTGAAATCATGGAGAAGCTTAACGGTATCGATCTGGATAGCGCAAGAAAGGTAGCCGGTAACGGCTTCTATTACCTCATGGGTAATATCGCAAGACTACATTCCGCAGTCATCTCCTACGCTAGAGATTTCATGATTGACCGAGGCTTTACTTATTGCATTCCTCCGTTCATGATCCGTAGTGAAGTAGTAACCGGTGTTATGAGCTTCGCCGAGATGGATGCCATGATGTACAAGATCGAAGGGGAAGACTTATATCTCATCGGTACCAGCGAACATTCCATGATTGGTAAATACATTGATACTCTAGTCCAAGAGGATACCCTCCCTCATGCTCTAACCAGCTACTCTCCTTGTTTTAGAAAAGAAAAGGGAGCTCATGGTCTGGAAGAAAGAGGCGTATATCGTATCCATCAGTTTGAGAAGCAGGAAATGATCGTTGTGTGCAAGCCTGAGGACAGTATGCTGTGGTATGATAAGCTGTGGCAGAATACGATTGATCTCTTCTGCACCCTTGATATTCCGGTAAGAACCTTAGAATGCTGCTCCGGTGACTTAGCTGATCTGAAGGTGAAGTCTGTAGACGTTGAGGCATGGTCTCCAAGACAGAAGAAATACTTCGAGGTAGGCAGCTGCTCTAACCTTGGTGATGCACAGGCTCGCCGTCTTAAGATCCGCGTAGTAGGCGAAGGTGGCAAATATTTTGCTCATACCTTAAATAACACCGTAGTTGCTCCTCCCCGTATGTTGATCGCTTTCTTGGAGAACAACTTAAATGAAGATGGTTCAATTAATATTCCTGTGGCTTTACAGCCTTATATGGGCGGCCTTAAGGTAATTAAGTAGTATAACTATTGGTATAGAATGAGGGAGTGCTAACAGATAAATGATCTGTTAACACTCCCTTTCGTCATGTATTTTTAATAGTTACAATAATTCGCTATCCTTAATGCACTTGCTCACTTATCTCATCAACCTTACCTTCAAAAATCCAATAGGAGGGGTAGGATATATGAAGCAATTGAACGGCCGGCTTATCTTTGCTATCCGAGAGAACGAACGACATCCGAAGAGGATAGGTAGAATGCCCGCCTGAGCTTTCTTCCTTCAGTAGATATGCAATCCTTCTTTGTACCATAAAAATCTTCTCTTTCGCCGTAGAATCACACTCTGTTATTTTGTTGATTCTCTGTATCAATTGCTCCAGTTGTTGATCTTTCTTAATATCCTGCTCAATGGTACCGGTAACGGTAATCCAGGTTAAGTCATTCACAGACGTAGCAATAGCATAATACAATGCAAGCGTAAGAGAACTTCCTATTGTGTCCATAAAATATTGATTGATTTCATTGCCGGAATATTCGTTATGATCCGGCCCAATTAACAGGGAAGGATCAGACTCCGGAAAGAAATGATTTATTACCTCCTGCGTAAGATTCTTATTCCCGAAAAGTATTTGCTCAAACTCTTTCAGGAATTCTTTATGCTGTTCGGTTATCTGATTCTTTCTGTATACTGATGCAATTAGGTTCTGCTTTTGAAAGAATTCCTGATGATCCTTGGAATTCTCAAAGCGTTCATCCGGATAATCTGCGACAGAAATGGAAAAATGCTGCTGCGTAAATTTCCACTTCTCTCCTTCCTTTTTCATAACACCGGATAGACATAGCGGCCATTGATATTCCCTCTTCTTATCATCTCGTTGATGATAGGTCAGCATCAACGCCCAATTAAGAAAGGTAATCTTTTGCTGCGAAGTCAATTCCTGATCACTCATTTTCTTTCTTATGAAATTCAGATAATTATCATACCGTTCCGGAGTGTCTTCAAAGCTATATTTCACGGAGCCTTGCATTACAATCAAAGCTACATCATCATTAACTGATAGGTAGGGATTCTCATAATAAAGACTAACATCACCCCAGTAATTCCAGTCATCTTTGATCAGCTCCAGAATCCTGTCTTTGCCCAAAAACAACTCCCCGGTACCCGTTCCAAGAACATAGGCTTCTTCTTCCGAAGAATAAAGTTCATCAACAAAGGAATCAGCGATATCAACATTGCGAAGAGTATAGCCCTCTTGAAAACGCTTTAACACCTCAATAATCTGCAATAATTCACAATCCGTATACTTATTCAAAATATTATCCTCAATTTCAGATCGATTTTAATTACATTTTCTTCTGATTGCGGCGTTCTTCCAGTCGATAAAGAACAATCCTGCGGATTAATTCGTAGGGAATTGGTTGATCCAAGGGGAATTGCACTGATCCCTTCGCACCCTTATACTTCGAAAGCTCCTCCTGGAAGGCTTCAATTCCACTTGGTGTCGGATAAAATCCGATATGATTTTTGAAGGCGGCAAAGTGTACGAGATTCCCTTCGAGATAAAAGGTAGGCATCTGATAACTAATCTTCTCTGTTGCTTCCGGTACCAATTCCTTGATTATAGCTCTGATATTACCAAGAATTAATTGTACCTCTTGTGGAAAGGTAGCGATATATTCATCGATTGTTTTATAGTCACTCATTTATTCATCCTCCTAACTTTATTATCTTTGAAATTGTAACAAATATTGATAGCTACTATTTTAACCCTTATATTTTAAACTGTCCAACCATTTTCTCCAGCTCCAGCGCAATACCTTGTAAAAGTTTTGCTGATCTGGACGCACTATCTATGGTCGTAAGTTGCTGCTCTAGGGAAGAAGCTATCTCCTGCGTAGAGGAGGTGGTTTCCTCCGCGATTGCAGAGATGCTTTCAATTGCTCCAACTACTTCATTTTTATCATGATTCACTTTATCTATACTATCGATCATCTCTTGAATCTCCTGAATTATGTGAACAATTGACTGATCAATTTGTTTGAAGGCCTTTCTTGTGTCTTTGGAAACCTTTGTTGTTCTGACCAGTACTTCAGAGCCTTCAGCAACATAGTTCTGTGCATCATTAATGGCTGTGCTGACCTCTTCAATTATCCTTTCGATTCCGTCAATTGAACTTGCAGTTTGTTCTGAGAGCTTACTGATTTCCTTTGCAACAACCGCAAAGCCTTTCCCACTCTCTCCGGCCCTTGCACTTTCAATCATTGCATTGAGCGCTAACAGCTTTGTCTGCTCCGATATATTCTTAATTACATTCGTAATATCAGTTATCGCTTCCGATTTATAGCCAAGAGTGTCAACCATATCTTTAATTTTATATGTAACCTGTTCATTGGCTGTGACTGCTTCCAAAAGACCACTGATATGCTTCAGACCGGTTTCATTCGCAATCTTGGTCTCGGTTATACTAGATCTCATTCCATCAGCACGTTCTGTAATCAATGTAATCTCGTTTGCCAATGCATTCAACCGTTCGAACCCTTCTACCGAATTTGTAGCCAGTGCAGTAGATGCGGTTGCCAATTCACCGGAAGCTTTCGCTATTCCTTCTGCCATTCCTGAAGTTTCACCACATACTGTAGTTAATTCTTGTGAACTTTGAGCTACCTTACCGGCACTCTGGCTGATATCTCCTACCATTCCTCTCAGCGTTAGCTGCATCTCATTCAGCGCATTACCCATCTCACCAATCTCATCCTTACGCTTACTGGTAAAACCCACCGTAAAGTCTCCTTTTGCAAAATGCTTAAGTCGGTTTGACATCATCGTAATCGGATGAATGATTCGCCTAGCCATAATAACACCGGCAACAATCGCTATCACCATAATCAGGATGGCTAACATACTTGTTTGAAGAAGTGCCTGTTTAATCTGAGCATTCATACTTGTCAAGGATATCCCCAGATTAAGGGCACCAGAGATCTCCTCCGTTAATGCTATATCGGTAGAAACATTATATACCTTTTCGCCCGTTCCAATCGTAATAATCTGCCCCATGGTGGTCTGCTGCTCCAACACTTCAGTAACGTCTCCCTCAGTCGTTGCGGAAGATACTGCATCAGCTCCCTCTTCTGTACCGGAATCCAGAAGGATATCGTTCGATACAATTACCTGCGCATTCTCATCGGATAGGGAAACATAAACTATGTTATCATTACTTTCTTCCTTGATCTTCTTAAAGATCTCTTGAAGAAGTGCAAGGCTGGTCACCTGTTCTTCCTTAATCTCACGCTTAACATTCTGAATCAAGGTAGTTCCATCACTCTTCATCTGATTTGTTACAGAAACTCGGATTACATAATACGAGACACCCATTAAGGATGAACAACACAGAGCAATTAATACAATGATTACTGCCAGCATTCTACTAGTTAATGATTTTAGCACATTCAATTCCCCCTAAAAATTATAAGATTATTAGATACCATTTTTCACTTCGCTTCATTATATATTATTTTTATTGATTAGTAAAGAACGTTACATTCTAATAGAAAATGACGAAATACAGTGTCTATAGGTTAATTCAGACTTAAAAAGTCGCATAAGCTACGACTCTAGCTTATACGACCCTTAATAACTATTTATTCACTTCTCAAAGCATCAATCGGATTAAGCTTCGCAGCCTTATTCGCCGGCATATATCCGAAACAGATGCCGATACCAGCCGAAACACTAAAGGCTAACAGGATGGCACCCATAGTCGGAACTGCCTCAATTCCGAAGGCCTTACCTAATACATTAGTCGCGATACTACCGATAATGATACCAATTATTCCACCGGTGGTACTGATTGCGATTGCTTCTACCACAAACTGTGACATAATATCACGTTTTTTAGCACCGAGGGATTTGCGGATACCAATTTCCTTCGTTCTCTCAACGACAGATACTAACATAATATTCATGATACCGATTCCGGCAACCAATAAGGAAATACCTGCTATTCCACCAAGTACTGCGGACAGCATACCGGTCATTTGATTAATCACATCCAGGAGCTCCGTCATGCTTGTGACTGAATACAGCTCTTCATTTTTCATAATTCCATACAAGTAATTATCCAGTCGTTCTTCTGCTACTTCCGTATCCTCAGTATTCCTTGTTGCAAAAGTATAACTAGAGATATTCGAGGAATTTGTGAGTCTGGTTGCAACGGAATACGGGATATAGATGCGGTCATCTGTTGTATTTGCTTCTGAATCTGACTTCTCTTCCTGAATACCGACTATCTTAAATACCTTACCGCTGATCTTTATTGTATCACCGACGCTAACCTTACCCTCGAACAATTCCTCCGCGACATAGGTACCTATCACACAAGCTTCATAACGATTGGCGATGTCAGCATACTGGATAAAACGACCGGAGGATAATTCCAGAGTATTGATATCCAGATAATCCTCCCCAACACCTATCACTGAGGTAGTCATAGAAGTATTGCCATTTTTTACGGTAAAGCTAGAGGCAACCATCGGGGTAACGCCAAGGAAGATATCGTCATTTTGCTTGGCAAAATCATAGATGTCATCCACATCGACTTTACGTGTATCTGTACCGGTGATAGACACAGAGATAGTGTTTGTTCCCATATCTGCAAAGGTATCCACCAGGTAATTGGTTACACCTGTAACCAGCCCTAAAAGTGTAATTACAGAAGCAACACCGATAATCATTCCCAGCATGGTTAGAAAGGAACGCATTTTACTGCCTAAGATACTCATGAATGCTAATTTACATGCTTGACTGAATTTCACTGCTACACCTGCTTCCTGTAATCATTCACCGAGCCGTCAAAGGTGATTTTACCATCTTTTAAGGTAACAATTCGCTTGGCTTCCTCTGCTACGGACCGATCGTGGGTAATAAGTACAATTGTATTCCCTTCGTCATTCAGTTGCTTTAAAAAGTCTAGCAACTCACGGCTTGTTCTGGAGTCCAGTGCACCGGTCGGTTCATCAGCAAGAATAAGGGAAGGTTTCCCAACCAAAGCTCTTGCCACAGCCCCTCTTTGCTGCTGTCCTCCGGATAATTGGTTCGGAAAGTTTTTCCACTTATCTTCAATACCCAATCTAGCTAAAGCCTCCATCGCCAACTTTTTTCGCTCCCTCTTATGGATTCCTGCGTATAATAATGGAAGCTCCACATTTTCAAGAAGGTTCTGTTTTGTTAATAGATTATATTGCTGGAATATAAAACCAATTGTCTTATTTCGGACCTCAGCCAAGGAATCGCTTTTCATCTTACTGACATCCTGCCCTTTTAAGATATACTGTCCGGTGGTTGGTACATCGAGTGCTCCAATAATATTCATAATTGTAGATTTTCCGCTTCCGGACTTACCAACGATGGCTACGAATTCGCCTTCCATAATCTTAAGATCAATTCCATCGTTCGCACGAACCTCAGTACTACCCATCTGATATATCTTATATATGTCAATGAGCTGGATCAGAGGCACTCTTGTCTTATCATATAACTGCTCGTTATTCATTGCAGTACCTCCTATTATCAGTCACCATACATTCCACTACTTTGGGTCTGTACTCTTCCTTCGGACTGGAAATTACCACGGGGTCTCTCACCGGCAGGCATAGCACCACCCTGCATCTCAAAGTTCTGTCCAGGCATCATCATCGTTACCGCTTCTGATATTCTTTGAACATATACCATTTCATCCCCGTTAAGTCCTCCGGTGATTTCGACATAATCTCCATCTGTAATTCCTGTCTCTACCGCTACTTCTCTAAAACCTACCGGAACTTCATCCACCGCTTCAGTGACAGTGGAATCCTCAACATATACAACATCACCGCGCATCAGAGCATCACTGGGGATAGCGATAACCTGCTCCGCCTTATCTACAATGATCTCACCGGTGACATTCATGCCTGGTAAGAGGTCTCCTGCTTCAGAGATTTTAACCGTTACCGGATATTGGGTAACCCCTTGGCTAGAAGAGCTTTGAAGGCTTACATTCGTAACAACTCCATGATATATTACATCTTCATAGGCATCCGCAATGACTTCAACCTCCTGACCTACCTTAACCTTATTTACATCAAGCTCATCAACGCTCATTTCAAAGGTAACCGCTGATAAATCATAAATAATGCATAAGGTACTGTTTGCACTATTGGATTTGATGTTATCACCAACCAATGCATCCTTGCTGATGATGATTCCGGAGATCGGTGCTGTTACACTATAATCTGTTCTTGTATCGATTACATCTTGTAGCTTACTCTCAGCATCTTCAATCGTCTCCTGAACACTTTCTACATTATCCTTTGCATTATCTACCGCATCTTGAGCATTCTCTAACTTATTCCTATAATTTTCCAACTGGCTTTCGATGGAGCTATCGGTGAAGGTAAAGATTACATCGCCTTCCTTAACCTTACTACCTTCTTCGATACTCAGCGTACCGATCTCTCCGGATACCTCTGCCATAAGTATAGTATCTGTTAATACACTGAAGGTTCCCTCTCCGCTGCTATAGACATCACCAATGACCGCGGTAGCAGTAGTTGAGGAGCTAAGTCCACCGGGATTCTTCACCTGGATCGTTACTTGGTTCACCAGACGGTTACCGCTTAATACTTCATCAATATTACTTACCTTCGTTACCTTACCCTGTAAGGACTCATCGGTTGCTTCAATGATAACCTCAGCATTCTTGCCTACCATAACCTGATCTGCTTCTGAAGCGGAGAAAGGTACAACCAATAACATATAACTATTATCGTAGATCTGAGCGATCTGGGTACCGGCCTGAACTGTATCACCTTCTTCTACGTATAAGGATTTAATAATTCCGTTTTCTGTGGATACGATGTTTGGATCACCATAATTCTCTTTGGCTTCTTGATAATCTTCCTGAGCATCCTCATAATCTGCCTGGGCATCTTCGTAATTCTTCTCCGCCTTCGTCAGATTCTTCTCAGCTCTATCGACTGAGGTTTGTGTTGTATCTATGTCTGAATCAAGATTATCGGTAGCAACCTGATATAATACCTGACCTTCTGCCACCTCATCTCCTTCTTCAAAATTAGCTGCAATAATTTCCCCTTCCACCAGAGTTGTTACCTCATAGGTGTTCAATGGCTCAATTGATCCTGAAGAAGTCAACACATTTTGGATATCTCGTGTTTCAACCTTTGCAGTGGTAATATTTTCTGGGTTAAGAGCATTATTTGCAACTTGGGACTTGAGCTGTTGTATCCCGTAACTGCCTGCCACTATCAAGGCGATGATTATTACGACCCATATTATTATTTTCTTCCAACTTATTTTTTTAAGTATACGCTTCATCATTTTTTCCTCGCTCTATTTAGTCATCGCTTCAGCGACTATTACACGAACTCTGCCGCCTAAGGTGATCGTCTTGTCACAATATGCAGTTACTTTATATTTTAATAAGTCAGAAATCTTATCCAGGGTTGTCAGAACATACCCGTCCTCGTCTAAATAATAAACACTCACCTTGTCAGCCATAAGATACTTGCTGGTCCCGGAGGTGATGGAGCTGGTTCCCATGGCATCCACAGTAACCTTTGTCAATGCATAGGAAGCAGTAATTGTATCATTCTTAGTCCGGAAACCGGTAGGTCCCTG
>JAQZBA010000401.1 GCA_029239365.1 Herbinix sp.
TTTGTTACCTCCTTATATGCTTACAATATCAATTCATAAGTATGTCATTTACACAGTTTAGCATGCCTTGCCATAATTAGTCAAGCCACTAAACTAATAGTATTTGCATTAACTGTAACTAGAAATTGTTCCCGTTCCAACCCCAATGCTCAATCTCAGTATAAGTAATAAAAATCTGGTCCGGTGAAATCGCTAATTCCTCGTTCAGTATTCGAGTAATCTGAGCAGTCACTTGTTGATATGCAGCCTCTGTAGTACTGCCAAAGATCTTAACCTCAACAACAGCAATGGGGTTGTCCGTCTTCCCTTTAAAATATAGTGCGGTTTTTCCCTCTATGGCAACCATCAGCCACTCTTCGCTCTTACCTGGGATCAGTTCGATCGCCTTACCCAATCTCTGTTTTACCTTTTCTTCTTTTTCCGTACTAACTTCAATATTTGTCTTTGTATTAATATAGGGCATCTATTAACTCCTTTCAGTAATGGGTCCGATTATAACACCCGAAACTTGCACCAATGTTCATTGTTTACTTCTGGTTCTACTTAATGTTAATTCTCTTAATTTTACCGGCTTTTGTCAAGGTATATTCGATAATAATCCGTATTTCTTTAAAAAACCTCGAGACTTATGATTCAGGTACTTTCATAAGCTCGAGGTTACTATTATTTGTTGGTTATTCTTACATTCTTACCCGGAAATAGCTTATTAACTACTCCGCTTGCTTCCACTCCCTTAATAACCGTATATAAAAGGATTGTCTCAACCGGTAGCATGATGAACGCTTTTAAGGCTCTCAGCGGAAGGATTGCCTGAAAGTTATATCCGTACAGCAGAGTCAACCAATAGGTGTTTAGCAATAAATGAATTAACACCAAATGAAACAGGTTAGCAATCAGAATTCTCTTCATGCTTAAGGGTCTCTTGTAGAGAATAACTCCATACAGAAAACCGCTGATGATTGCACTTACAGTAAACCCAAAGAAGAAGGGTCCTGCCGGTCTTACAATAAAGGTCAGGATGTCCAGTGCTGCTCCATAGATCACACCAACCACCGGTCCGAATAGGTAATAAACGAATTCATTCGGAAGAAAGTTGAAGCCAACCTTCAGAAAATCACCTACCATGAACACTAAACTACCCAACACAATGGAAACTGCCCCTAGCATAGCCATCAGGGTGATGCATCTTACACTTTTCAATTCCTGGTAAGATGATTTGAATAAAGCTGTAAATTTGGTCATAAAAAATTACCTCCTTTGCAGACCTTTTACTACAAGAAGAGATAAATTCAAATAGAACATAAGATAACCCGTTTATCCGAATTATCACATATGCCTTTTAATATTTGATTATCTTACTGTAGCAGCGGGATGCGAATCATGTACCGCAAGATTGCCTTTTCGTCCGGATGACAACTCCCTGTTCACCCAGCACTTAACGCACATGTTTCTACTCTGCTTCTATTTTTTTGTACCCTAAGTATATCATAGTATATTCATTTTGCAAGTATAATATTAACTATAAATCCTGCTATTATTGTATAATTCTTCATTATTTATGCATAAACAATAACAGGTGCTCGATACTCTTTTCCTGATTCATAGGGTATTTTTAAACCTAGGACAACAGAATTCCTCATGATCAGTTACCACATTCGATACTGATCTGATTGAATTTCTCCAGTATCGAATCAATTTCGATCGCTTTCTTTTCCTCACCAGCCTTATCTATCACTATCTCCCCCTGATGCATCATAATTAGTCTGCTGCCATATTCTACCGCATAGCGAAGATTGTGTGTAACCATGATGGTCGTTAGATTCTTCTCTTTTACAACCTGATCTGTAAGCTGCATGATTAGTTCTGCTGTCTTGGGATCCAGGGCTGCCGTATGTTCATCCAATATTAAGAATTCAATCGGGGTCATGGTAACCATTAAGAGAGCCATCGCTTGACGTTGGCCTCCGGACAAGGAACCTACCGGTACCTGCAGCTTATCTTCAAGGCCAAGATTCAAGGTGCGCAGGCGTTCCCGGTAGAATTCAATTCTCTTCTTATTTGTTCCGGTAGCGAGATTGAAGCTCTGACCTTTATTATCAGCCAGAGACATATTCTCCAGAATTGTCATCGTCGGACAAGTCCCCATGGCCGGATTTTGATAGACACGTCCAATTCTTCTCTGGCGTTTATACTCCGCCATCATTGTGATGTCCTCATTACCAATTCGGATCGATCCACGATCAATGGGTATACTGCCGCAGATAATATTGAGCATCGAGGTCTTACCGGAGCCGTTACTCCCTACTATGGCTACGAACTCACCATCTTGTACTTCTAGAGTAAAATCCTTAAACAAGCACATCTCATTCACTGTTCCGGGATTATAATATTTATTAATATTAATTAGCTCAATCATTTGCCTTCACCCTCCTTTTACGCTCATTGCTTACCACCAGTATAACTAGGAATAATACCGCAGTAATAAGCTTTAAGTCAGAAGCAACCATACCGGCAGCAATTGCCAAGGCTACGCATAGCTTATAGATAATCGAACCGGCGATTACTGCTGTCGTCACCTTGAATAAGGTAGCCCTTTTGAATACATTAGTTCCGATGATGACGCTGGCCAATCCGATTACAATGGTACCGGTGCCGAAGGAAATATCAAAAAATCCACTCTTCTGAGTATAGATGCAACCGGCCAAAGCCACAAAGGCATTCGCTATCGCTAGACCGACAATCTTAACAAATCCCTTATCCTTCGCAAGCGAGGTTACCAGAGTATCATTATCTCCTACTGCTCTTAATAGATATCCCGACTTCGTCTTCAGATATAGATCCAATATCAGCTTCATAATAACAGCAATGAACAAAAGAATAATAAGGGTTGTGTAATCCTTCCATCCTTCCGGAGTAATCTTATCCAGAAAAGCATTATCAAATATGGTCTCCTTCGAAAAGATTGCAACATTGGCCTTACCGGCAATTCTTAAGTTCAAGGAGTAGAGTGCTGTCATCATAATAATTCCGGACAGGAGATCTCTCACCTTTAGCTTCACATGAATCAGACCGGTTAATATTCCCGCAACCGCACCGAGTAGGGCAGCGATAAAAAGGGTAAGAAATGGGGGCATTCCTGAAGTGATGAGGACGGCAGTAATAGCACCTCCCAATGGAAAGGTCCCATCCACCGACAGATCCGGAAAGTCCAAGATCTTATAGGTGATATATACGCCAAGTGCCATGATTGCATATACCAGGCCCTCCTCCAATACACCAAGTAACAATGATATGATAAACCCCATTATCTTACCTCCCAGAATAAAATGTGTTGGTTAATTTATTATTGAGCAATCTCACTGAACATTTCCTTAGCACTGGTGACCAGCTCT
>JAQZBA010000040.1 GCA_029239365.1 Herbinix sp.
CATTTGATATCGGGCTTACCGAAATTAATGGCTACCTTCTCAACCGCGGTGAGAATGATGAAGACATCAGCATCAATCTCCTGGGCGATTAAGCAGCTTGCAAAA
Organism: Herbinix sp.; assembly: GCA_029239365.1. Classification (GTDB taxonomy): domain Bacteria; phylum Bacillota; class Clostridia; order Lachnospirales; family Lachnospiraceae; genus Mobilitalea. Next base: position 106 of record JAQZBA010000040.1, read on the forward strand.
TCCTTATCAATAACTGCACCAACACCTTTTAAGTGGTTGCCGACACGAATGACAGGGATGCCACCGCCGCCTCCGGCGATAACAATCTCGCCGGCATTCAGCAGGCTCTTTACGGTGTTAATTTCAATGATTTCCTGAGGTCTCGGGGAAGCTACGACTCTTCGATAACCTCTGCCGCTGTCTTCAACAACAGTGAAGCCTTTTTCTCTTGCGATTACTGCCTCTTCTGCACTCATAAAGTGACCGATTGGCTTAGTAGGCTTATCGAACGCAGGATCCTTATCATCCACTCGTACCTGAGTGATCACGGTCGCTACGGATTTCTGAATGCCACGGTTCATTAATTCTTCCTTTAAGGCATTCTGTAGATCGTAGCCAATATATGCTTGACTCATCGCAACGCATACAGACAGAGGGGTGAAGGTAGGGTGCTCCGGATTCTTACGTCCATATTCCGCCATGGCTTGATTAATCATGCCAACCTGGGGGCCATTTCCGTGGGAGATTACTACTTCATGACCTTCTTCGATCAGGTCTGCAATTGCTTTTGAAGTCTTCTGCACTGCAATCATCTGCTCGGGCAGGTTATTGCCGAGAGCGTTGCCGCCTAGCGCTATTACAATTCTCTTTTTCATAAATTCGATTCACTCCTTAGGATTAATCAAATTTTCTAGGTGCTGAACGTTCTTCAAGCGCTTTTAATACTGCCTGAGGATTCTCAAACTTGCTTAAGAACATCATAGCAGCAATAACATATGGCTTGTAGCTTGCTTCTTTGTATAAAGGAGTGCGGTAGCGATCGAATACAGTTGCATCAACTTCGCCTTCTTTACAGCTAACACCGGTGATATCTGCAGGTAAGCAGTGCATGTAGAGTGCCTTGCCTTCCTTAGTAAGCTTCATTAATTCCTCGGTGCATGCCCAATCCTTGTGTAATGCGTTCTGTGCTAATAATTCCTTCTCCAGAGCTTTGATGCCGTCGAAGTCATTATTGCCATAGAGATCAGTACGTTTTTCCATTGCCTTGAATGGAGCCCAGCTCTTAGGATATACAATGTCTGCATCCTGGAAAGCTTCTGCCATATTGTTGGTCTTAGTAAAGGAACCGCCGGATTTTGCTGCATTCTCCTTAGCGATTTCTTCAACCTCGGACATAACTTCATAACCTTCGGGATGTGCAAGAACAACGTCCATACCCATACGTGTCATCAGTCCGATAATACCCTGAGGTACGGAGAGTGGCTTTCCGTAGGAAGGAGAGTAAGCCCAAGACATTGCAATCTTCTTGCCCTTAAGATTCTCAATTCCACCGAATTCGTGAATGATATGAAGCATATCAGCCATGGACTGGGTAGGATGATCGATATCACACTGAAGGTTAACCAGAGTAGGTCTCTGCTCGAGGATACCATCCTGATTACCTAATTTAACTGCTTCTGAAACTTCACGCATGTAGGTGTTACCCTTGCCGATATACATATCATCACGGATACCGATGATATCTGCCATGAAGGACACCATGTTAGCGGTCTCACGAACGGTCTCGCCATGTGCTACTTGAGATTTACCTTCATCGAGATCCTGTACCTCAAGGCCTAAGAGGTTACAAGCAGAGGCGAAGGAGAAACGGGTACGGGTCGAGTTATCGCGGAAGATGGAGATTCCAAGACCGCTCTCAAATACCTTAGTAGAGATGTTGTTCTCTCTCATATAACGAAGAGCATCTGCGAGTGTAAATACAGCTTCTAACTCATCTGTTGACTTCTCCCAGGTTAATAAGAAATCGTTGTTGTACATTTCCTTGAAGTTCAACTTATTCAGCTTATCAATGTAATCCTGTAATTTCATATATATCTCCTTTTCATTATGCGAGTTATCACTCTTGTGGATAACACGTTATTTTGAGTTATTTAGTTATCACAATATTATTTGCAATACAGAGTAGGAAGTGCTGCATAAACTGCTGCACATTTTACTAAATCTTCTTTAAAAGTCATCTCATTAGGAGCATGAGCCTGTGCTTCTGCACCAGGTCCAAATCCAATACATGGAATTCCGTTACGTCCCATGATTGATACACCATTGGTAGAGAAGGTCCACTTATCAGTAAGAGGACGAGCCTTTCTCATTGCATCGGCTACGGACGAACCGCTGCGGGTAGTTCCGAACATATTGGTATAAGCTTCTTCCATAGCTTTCGTAACTGCATGGTCTTCCGGAATAACCCAGGTCGGGAAGTAGCATTCAATCGGATATACCAGGTTAGTATAACTTGGTCTGTCATATTGATACATGCTTACGGTAGCATTGTATTTCGCTACGAAGGGAAGAGCACGAATCTCATCCAAGCAGCTTTCCCATGTCTCGCCGGCAGTCATTCGACGATCGAGAGATACGGAGCAGGAGTCAGCAACTGCACAACGGCTGGGAGAAGTGAAGAAGATCTCGGAGGTTGTCACAGTTCCACGACCTAAGAAGCGAGCTTCATTAAATTTCTCGTTGAATTTCTCGTCAAGCATCTTAACTAAGCCTTTAATCTCTTTTTCATCAGAAGCGTCGTTTTCATTAAGGTCACGAACGTTTTGAAGGATATCAGCCATTTTGTAGATGGCATTGTCACCACGTTCCGGTGCGGAACCATGACAGGATACGCCTTGTACATCAATACGAATCTCCATACGTCCGCGCTGTCCGCGATAGATACCACCATCCGTAGGTTCGGTAGATACTACGAAGTCAGGTCTTACTTTATCTTCGTTGATAATATATTGCCAGCAGAGTCCGTCACAATCCTCTTCTTGAACCGTACCGGTTACTAATACGGTGTATTTGTCGTTCAGTAGTCCGAGATCCTTCATGATCTTTGCGCCATATACTGCAGATACGATACCACCAAGCTGATCAGAGGTACCACGGCCACCTATCTCTTCCTCGTCCTCATAGCCTTCGTAGGGGTCAAATTTCCAGTTTGCTCTGTTGCCGATACCAACCGTATCGATGTGAGCGTCAAATCCGATTAAAGCCTTACCGGTTCCCATATACCCAAGAATATTACCCATGGGATCGATGACTACTTTATCAAAGCCTACCGCATTCATCTCAGCTTCGATACGTTTTATATGTCCCTCTTCGCCACAGCTTTCACCCGGAATGGCTACTAATTCTCGAAGGAACTTGGTCATTGCTGGTAGATAGCTTTCCGATGCTTGTTTGATCTTGTTAAAATCCATTCGTTTCTTCCTCCTTATATATATTATGAACATACTTTATGTTCATAATCCTTACTCCGATCGCATTGCTCACTACGTTTATATATTATGAACATAGAGCATGTTCATAATCTTTCACTCCGCTCGCATACTTACAAGCGAGCTTGTAGTATGCTCACTACGTTTATATATATTGTTTTCCGTCCCAAACGATTTCTTTATAACGTTCAGGATCTGTATCACCCTCGGTAGAGAAGAGAAGTACCTTAGAGGTCTCGTTGAGCTTCAATAACTCCTTAAGAGCTGCAAGCTCGGGGTTCACCATAATCTCAGCTAATACACCGAAAGGTGCTGCACCGGATTCTCCGGAGACAACCTGCGGATCTCCTTTAATAGGAGCACTTAGCATTCTCATTGCTTTTGCAGCTACCCAATCCGGAGCTGCTACAAAGATTGAAACATGATTCTTTAAAATATCCCAAGAAATAGTATTCGGCTCACCACAAGCAAGACCTGCCATAATTGTCTGCATATCACCGTCTACGAAATACTCCTTGCCATCACCGGCTACAGCACCTTTATATAGACAGGCGGCAACATCAGCCTCCACAACAATCACGGTAGGTGGATTGTCAGGATATTTGTTAGCAAAATAGCCTTGAACGGCACCTGCCAGGGAACCTACTCCGGCCTGTACAAATACATGGGTAGGACAATTGGTACCAAGCGCTTGAAGCTGTTCACTTGCTTCCATTGCCATGGTGCCATAACCCTGCATAATCCATGCGGGAATCTCTTCATATCCTTCCCAAGCGGTATCCTGAACGACAACGCCATTCGGAGTCTTTGCAGCAGCGGCAGCTGCCATACGAACACATTCATCATAATTAACTTCTTCAATCGTTGCGGTTGCACCCTCTGCCTTGATGTTATCAAGTCTTGTCTGAGTGGAGCCCTTTGGCATGTAGACAACTGCTTTCTGCTTTAATCGATTCGCTGCCCAGGCAACACCTCGACCATGATTACCATCCGTAGCCGTAAAGAAAGTAGCCTGACCGAATTCCTTCCTAAGCTCATCGCTGGTTAAGGTCTCAAAATCAAGCTCGGATACATCCCGGTTTGTCTTTTGAGCGATATAGCGAGCCATAGCGAAGGAACCTCCAAGAACCTTAAAGGCATTTAAGCCAAAACGATAGGATTCGTCCTTGACATAAAGATCCTTTAATCCCAGATACGATGCCATATTACCGAGATCTGCAAGGGGAGTAGGTTCATAACCGGGAATCGTTTGATGAAAGTCTCTGGCCTTCTTCACTTCTGACAGATCCATCACTTTTAGACTAGAATCGGTGGTTTTTGGCATGGTGTTTTGAATCCATTTGATCTTATCCATGTTTACCTCCTAAATAAGTAATAACATTAACTACGAGAGTCAGTGCTCTCTCAAACCTTCTATTTTTCGTAACAACATGATTAAAATATCGTCTGCAATGCGGACGTTTTTAATACATGATGAATGAAAGCCTATCAAACCGACCTTCCTTCATGAAAAAACGTAACTTCATGCATTATAACCATAAGTTTAGTGTAATATAAGATGTGAAATATACACTATAGATTATATAACTGTTAAGATTAGAACCTAAGGAGTCATCCATCGGTACATGAAGCTAATATGTAGATCAAGTTATAACTGTATATCATATGATTCATCATAGCATAATAAAATAAAAAATCAATATATTTTTCCATAAAAAATAAAATTTTTGATTTTTTTATAATTTCATTTGATTTTACATTATGTTGGTGATAAACTAGTATAGTATACAACATGATTAGATAAAGTATACAAAGTATATAAAAAAGGAGTAACAAAGTATACAAAAACACGAAAAAAATAAAAAATAGCAAAAAATAGATTGTTGAATTTTATTTTTTTTAAAAATGAATTAGATTGATTAGTCAAACAATAATACAATTCAGACATCTTATAAATAATTTTCCAAATAATTGGGACTTAATACCCAAAATGACGAATATTGTAGAAAGAAAGGAGATAATTATGATACTGATTGGCAATGGTAACGTAATATCCAGAGACAAGGAAAGACCCTTGATCATGAATGGAGCAGTTCTAGTAGAAGGAACCCGCATTATTAAGATAGGAAATACGGAGGATCTAAAGAAAGAGTATCCGAGTGCTGACTGGGTAGATGCAAAGGGCGGATTAATTATGCCCGGCTTAATCAACACACACAACCATATCTATAGTGCAATGGCAAGAGGCTTATCCATTAATAATTATAATCCAAAGGGTTTTCTGGATATATTAGATGGACTTTGGTGGAATATAGACCGCCATCTTACTACTGAGCAGACGAAACAAAGCGCCATTGCTACTTATATAGATTGTATTAAGAATGGTGTAACCACTGTATTTGATCATCATGCCAGCTTCGGAAGTGTTGAGGATAGTTTATTCACCATAGCGGATGCAGCGAAGGAGCTTGGAGTTCGTACCTGTTTATGTTATGAGGTGTCTGATCGTGACGGTGAAGAGAAGATGAGAGCCAGCGTGAAGGAAAATGCTAATTTTATCAACTATACAGCGAAGCAGACCGATGATATGCTAAAGGGTATGATGGGAATGCATGCTGCCTTTACAATATCAGATAAGACCTTTGCTCTTTGCAGGGAGCAGACACCGGAGAAGGTAGGTTATCACATCCACGTAGCAGAAGGAATTGAGGATCTTCATGCTTCCTTAAAGAACCATAACAAACGAATTGTAAACCGTCTAATGGATGTTGGAATTCTAGGACCGAAGACGATCGCAGCCCATTGCATCTATGTGAATGGACAGGAGATGGAGCTTCTGAAGGAGACAGACACCATGGTAGTGCATAACCCGGAGTCCAATATGGGTAATGCCTGTGGCTGCCCTCCTACAATGGAAATCTATCACCGTGGTATCTTAACCGGACTTGGAACAGATGGTTATACCAACGATATGTTTGAATCCTATAAAGTAGCGAATATATTACACAAGCATAATTTATGTGACGCAACAGCAGCCTGGGGCGAGGTTCCTGCGATGTTGTTTGAAGGAAATGCCCGAATTGCCAATCGATATTTTGACACGCCGCTCGGGGTACTGAGGGAAGGATATGCAGCAGATGTTGTTGTGGCTGATTATGATCCCCTGACACCACTGACAGCAGACAATATCAATGGTCATATGTTGTTCGGTTTAAATGGAAGTAAAATAGTAACTACGATGATTAATGGCAAGGTTCTAATGAAGGACCGCGAACTTCTCTTTATAGATGAAGCAAAGGCCATGGCGGATTGCAGACAGCAGGCTCTTAATTTAGCAAAGAGCATCAATGGATAGGAGGATTTACCGTGGGTGATAGAATGACACCAATCCCATTCCGTAATCTTATGGAGTGGATTTTTGAAGAGAAAAAAGAGACAGGTAAGGTTTTTGGCGTGCGTAGACCCTTTGTCAAGGAGAAAAGTCAGTTATTGCATATCTTTGGAGAGAAGCTGGAGATGCCTTTTGGACCGGCAGCAGGACCGAACACCCAGTTGGCACAGAATATTGTTGCCTCTTATTATACAGGGAACCGATTCTTCGAATTGAAGACAGTTCAGACATTGGATGGTGAAGATCTTCCGGTGAGTAAGCCCTGTATCCTTGCAGACGATGAAGGCTATAACTGTGAGTGGTCAACGGAGCTTCGCGTACCCGAGGCAATGGATGAATATATCAAGGCATGGTTTGTCCTGAAGGTAATATCGAGAGAATTTGGTCTGGGTGATAGCGAGGGCTTTGTATTCAATATGAGCGTCGGATATGACCTAAAGGGAATTCAATCAGAGAAGATAGATACCTTTATCAACCATTTGATGGATGGACGTAAGGCAGCGATCTGGCAGGAGTGCATGGATTATCTGTTAACCAATGTGGATAAGTTTAATAAGGTAGATAAAGCCTTCCTGGAAAGTATATCTCCAAAGGTATGTACCTCAGTTACCGTTTCTACCTTACATGGTTGCCCTCCCCAGGAGATTGAGAGCATCGCAACCTATCTTATCAAGGAGAAGCATCTGAACACCTTTGTCAAATGCAATCCGACCCTTCTTGGCTATGAGACGGCAAGAGATATTATGGACCGCATGGGCTATGGCTACGTTGTCTTCGGCGATTTCCATTTCAAAGATGACTTACAGTTTGAGGATGCAGTTCCCATGCTGAAGAGACTTCAGGTTAAGGCTGAGGAAGAAGGACTGGAGTTTGGCGTGAAGCTGACGAACACCTTCCCGGTTGACGTTACTAGGAATGAGCTTCCGAGCGAGGAAATGTATATGTCCGGACGCTCCTTATGCGCACTTTCCTTATCCGTAGCATACAAATTATCAAAAGCTTTTGACGGTAAGCTTCGTATGTCCTATTCCGGTGGTGCGGATTATTTCAATATCGATCAGATATACGAGCTGGGCATCTGGCCGATCACCATGGCTACTACCTATCTTAAGACCGGCGGCTACCAGAGAGGCAATCAGATTGCTGCGAAGCTGGAAGCATTAGAATATAAGGAATTTAGTGGAGTTAAGGTAGAAGAGTTAGGTGCATTCATCGAAGAAGTGATGAAGGATAAGCATTATACCAAGGGTGTGAAGCCCCTTCCTTCCAGAAAAATCGAAGCTAAAGTGCCTCTGATTAACTGCTTTATTGCACCTTGTCAAGAACAATGTCCGATTGGACAGGATGTTCCTGCTTATCTAAAACTGGTGAAGGACGGAGAGTATCTGCAAGCACTGAAGGTGATTACAGATAAGAATGCACTTCCCTTCATCACAGGTACAATCTGTAATCATACCTGTATGAATAAGTGTACCCGTAATTTTTATGAGGAATCCATAAAGATCCGTGGTGCTAAATTAGTAGCAGCACAAAACGGTTATGATGCGCTGATCAAGGAACTGAAGCCTTCCGATAAGTTCAAAGGTATGAAGGTTGCTGTTGTCGGAGCCGGTGCAGGCGGTATCTCTTCCGCATTCTTCCTAGCAAGAGAGGGCGCGGACGTTACTGTCTTTGAGAAGAGAGCAGAAGCAGGCGGAATCGTAAGATATATCGTACCGGAATTCCGTATTCCGAAGGAGGATGTAGATAAGGATGTAAGCTTAGCAAAGGCCATGGGTGCAAAATTCGTATTTAACCATACGGTGAAGGATCTTGCAGAGCTGAAGGAAGCAGGCTTTGAAGCTGTTATATTAGCGGTCGGAGCCACCAAGGGGATGCCTCTTGGCATCGAATGTGAGAAGGAAATCAATGCAATTGAATTCCTGGATCTGTGCCGCAATCAGCCTGAGACCATTAAGCTTGGCAAAAATGTTGCAATTATCGGAGCAGGTAATACCGCAATGGATGCTGCCCGAGCAGCGAAAAGAATGCCCGGTGTGGAGAATGTATACATCGTTTATCGCCGTACAGTAAAATATATGCCGGCGGATGAGGAAGAACTTGAGATGGCAGTAGAGGATGGTGTAGAATTAAAAGAACTGTTAGCACCGGTTACTCATAAGGACGGTAAGTTGATCTGCCATAAAGTAATTCTTGGTGAGATGGATGCCTCAGGCAGACAGAAACCCATCGAGACAGAGGAAGAGATTATACTTGACATCGATACCGTAGTTGCCTCCCTAGGTGAGAAGGTGGAGCCTTCTTATTATGAAGGCTTAGGTATCAAAGTGAATAGCCGTGGCGTTGCTGTGCATAACCCGGATACTATGGAGACCTCCTTGGCTCATGTCTATGTGGTTGGCGACGGAGCAAGTGGACCTGCAACCGTAGTAGAAGCGATCCGTGATGCATCTAAGGCAGCCAATGCTATTCTCAACTTAAGACCGAGAGCTTACATTGAAAACCCGCTTCAAGAGAATGAGATCTCAGCGAAGAAGGGAGTCCTTGAAGCAGCAATAGCGGCAGACGAAGATGGAAAACGTTGTTTGGAATGTAATAAGATATGTGAGGCCTGTGTAGAAGTTTGCCCGAATCGTGCGAATGTCTCTATCTTTGTACACGGTGCAAAGCAGCCTCAGATTCTACACATCGATTATATGTGCAATGAATGTGGTAACTGCAGGAGCTTCTGCCCTTATGACAGCGCTCCTTACAAAGAGAAATTTACTCTGTTTAGAACGATTGAGGACTTTGAAGATAGCGAGAATCAGGGCTTTGTATCTCTGGATATGGAGAAGGCACTCTTCCGTGTACGTCTCGGAGATAAGATCCAAGAGGTAGACCTGAAGGATATCTTCTGTGAACTGCATGTTGAAATTAAGAATCTGATGTTAGCGGTTTATCATGATCACCGCTACCTGTTATTACAATAATCTTTTGACAGGAGAGATGGATGCTATGGACCTTTTAATAAAAGGCGGAACGGTCGTTACGGCTGAGAAAAGTTCCAAGTTGGATATAAGAATTAAAGGAGAAAGTATAGTTGAAATAGGAGAGGATTTACCTTCTTTCGGTGAAAAGGTGATTGATGTATCCGGAAAGCTTATTTTTCCTGGATTTATCGATACTCATACACATTTTGACCTGGATGCAGGAGATTTCTTTACCGCAGATAATTTTGCATCCGGTTCCAAGGCAGCGATTGCCGGTGGAACAACTATGGTTCTTGATTTTGCAACACAGAATAAGGGTGAGACTTTAAAGGAAGCATTGCAGAACTGGCATAAGAAAGCAGAAGGAAATGCCTCCTGTCATTATGGTTTCCATATGTCCATCAGTGACTGGAATGCTAATACGAAGCAAGAGCTTGGAGAAATGACTGCTGCAGGGGTAACCTCCTATAAGATCTATATGGCCTACGATAATCTTAAGGTGAATGCAGGAATCATGTATGAGATTCTGAAGGCTGTCAAAGAAGAGGGTGGAATCATCGGTGTTCACTGTGAGAATGGTGACCTGGTGAATACCTTAATTAGAGAGCAGAAAACCCTTGGTAATCTATCTCCGAAGGCGCATCCTTTGTCCCGCCCGGACGAGGTGGAGGCAGTGGCTGTGCATGAATTACTTACTGTAGCCAGACTAGCCAAAGCTCCTGTCAATATCGTACATTTAAGCTCGAAGAAGGGCTATCAGGTGGTTGAGGAAGCCAGAGCCGGAGGACAGAAGGTATATGTTGAGACTTGTCCTCAGTATCTGCTGATGGAGGATTCCAAATACGAGCTGGAAGGCTTTGAGAGTGCAAAATATGTTCTTTCCCCTCCTCTTCGTAAGAAGGAGGATGTGGAATGTCTCTGGCAGGCATGGAAGGATAATAAGATTGATACCATAGGCACGGATCACTGTAGCTTCCATTTCAAAGGTCAGAAGGAACGTGGACTCTATGATTTCTCCAGGATACCCAACGGAATTCCCGGAGTGGAGCACCGTCCGGCTCTTCTTTATACCTATGGTGTTATGGAGAATAGAATTACTTTGGAGCAGTTATGCGCAGCATTATCTACGAATCCGGCGAAGCTCTTCGGCATGTATCCGAAGAAGGGGGCCGTTGCAGTGAGAAGTGATGCGGATCTGGTAGTCTGGGATCCGGAATATCGTGGTGTGATTACAGCCAAGGAACAGCTTCAGATGGTGGATTATACTCCCTATGAAGGGTTAGTGGTAAAAGGTCGCGCAGAACAGGTATTGCTGCAGGGTAAGATGGTTGTTGATCAGGGTAAAGTAATTCTGGAGAAGGCAGGCAGTTTTGTGAAACGCGGACCTTGCCAAGACATCAGATAACGGATAGAATAATGAAGGAAAGACAAGGGAATGGAAGGACCAATTCCTCTTGTTGAACAATATTAAGGAATACGAAGATGAATGGAGGTTTTATCATGAAGAAAGAAATTATTAATGCAAAAAATGCACCGGCAGCTGTTGGGCCTTATGTTCATGCGATCAAGGCAGGAGATTTCCTGTTTACCTCAGGTCAGCTTGGATTAGATCCTGAAACAGGAGTGATGGTGGAGGGTGTAGAGGCTCAGGCTCACCTAAGTCTTAAGAATCTTGGGGCTATCTTAAGTGAGGCTGGATTATCCTATCAGGATGTAGTAAAAACTACAGTATTTTTACAGGATATGAATGATTTTGGTACAGTGAATGCGATCTATGCGGACTATTTTAAGGGTGAGACACCGGCTCGTTCCTGTGTACAGGTGGCTAAATTACCCAAGGGCGGTCTAGTTGAAATTGAAGCAGTAGCAGTAAAATCGAATTAAGGCAAAAGTGTGAAGATGCTTTTTCAACACTTTATAGCATGATGCTGCAGAGCAGCATCATGAATATACTTATAAGAAGTTCAACATGAAATTCCAAATTTGAAGATGTTCTTATTAACACTTTTGGATTATCATGTTGGAGTTCTTGGAAGTGTGGGGTGATTATTCTTCACACTTGTGAAGTTATTTTCTTCACGCTTGTGAAGCTATTTTCTTCACACTTGTGAAGTTATTTTCTTCACAATAGTATCGCTGTAAGGAAGGGGACGGAGACACGAATGGAGGACACAACGAAGAAAAGGACGAGGAAGGTCACTAAAAAAGCTTCTGAGTCTGCGTCAAACACAGAACTTGCTCTGGAAATTAGTAAACAGCAGAATAAGCGTATCATGAATGCTGCCCTGGATGTAGTGAACAAGCAGACAATCGCCGGTACCAGAATGCATCTAATTGCAGACAAGGCGAAGATGGTTCAATCTAATGTTCATTATTATTACAAGACCAAGAATGAGCTGATGGTAGCTCTTCAGGAGTATATTTTTGAAGAGTGCTATGATGCCAGAAGGAAAGAGAAAAAGCATAGTAAGGATACCCTCGAAAGCCAATTGGATGTATTCATTAATCAGAAGAAGAGATTGATACTGACAAAACACAAGTATGATTTTGCGGAGATTGATTTCTGGGTGCAGAGCAAGAGTAATGATGAGATCCTTGGGAAATTTGATGAATCTTACACTAAATGGCGGTGGGAAATCCGGGAAATGCTTCATAAATATTGCCTATGGCTTGATGACAAAAGTAAGGAGCTTCTTCCTTATACTTTAGTCTCACTCTTGCAGGGCGCAACGATCCAATACCTGATTAATAAGGACGAATTTGATATAGAAGGCTATTTTGAACAATGCAAGCAGATGATGCTCAGTCAGATCTATAGCCTGAAGAAGGAATAATATCAGCTTCATTATAAGCTGTATACTTCAATAGAAAAGCTGTGATTCAATGTATGATGATATCTTGAAGAATGGCTTCCTTGTGTTTGAAATGTTTGTTATTTGAATAGATAGGAGGGGAATGCCATCGACAGAGATAACCTGGGAATTATACTTTTGGCCGCGGGCAACAGTACCAGATACCAGGGCATAAAGCTTTTGGACAGGATAGAAGGTAAGAAGATGTACCAACACATCCTTGAGCTTATGAAGACATTTCCCTTTAGCCCGAAGATTATCGTAACACAATATGAAGAGATAGAACGCTGTGCTTCGGAATATGGCTTCGAAGCGATTACAAATAGAGAGCCGGAGCTTGGAATCTCGCATTCCATTCATCTGGGACTGAAGGCGGCATTAGAGAAAAAACCCTTACTTGATGGGGTGATGTTCGGAGTATGTGATCAACCGTATCTGAAGCGAACAACGATTGAGAAGCTGCTCCAAGCATGTTCAGATTCAGATAAGAACATCGTTGCTCTAGCCTGGCAGGAGGCAATCGGTAATCCTTGTGTCTTCGGTAAGAAATATTATGAAGAGCTGCTAGCGCTGACCCTCGATGTTGGAGGGAAGAAGATCCTGCATCGCCATCCGGAGGATGTGGAGCTGGTAACGGCTCAGGAGGCGAAGGAATTAATCGATATTGATACGAAGGACAATGAATGAGTACGATAGAAAGCACGCTTCGCGAGCTTTCTATCCTCATGAGTGAATATAAATCGTTAGTAACATAGAACAAAGCTATGATAGAAAGGAAGGTATCTTACATGTACTCGGTATTAATTAATGATAAGGTATATCAGTCCGAAAAAGATGTGCCGTTAATGGACTTTCTTAGAGATGAGCTAAGAATCACTTCGGTAAAGAATGGCTGCAAAGAAGGTGCTTGTGGTACCTGTACGGTAATCATTGATGGGAAGACTTCGCGTTCTTGTGTACAGAAGCTCTCTAAGCTTGAGGGTAAGAGGATACAGACCATCGAAGGCTTTACTGATCGGGAGAGAGAAGTATTCGGCTATGCCTTTGCTCAGACAGGAGCGGTACAATGCGGCTTCTGTATCCCGGGAATGGTAGTATGCGGTAAGTGCCTGATTGATCAGAACCCTGACCCAACGGTCGAAGAAGTGAAGTACTCTATTCGGAATAATATCTGTCGGTGCACCGGCTATACCAAGATTGAAGAAGCAATTCTTCTAGGAGCCAAGATGCTTCGGGAGGGTACTCCTGTACCGGAGACAGAGCAGACGGTGAAAGTCGGAGATAAGGTCCATCGTGTGGATGCAGTCCCGAAGACCTTGGGTACAGCAATGTATACAGATGATTATTACTATGAAGGAATGCTGTATGGCAAAAATGTATTCAGTAAGTATGCCAGAGCCAAGATCCAAGCAATCGATATCAGTAAAGCACTCTCAATGCCCGGAGTAGTGGCTGTGTATACGGCAAAGGACATCCCCGGCAGACGATACATTGGTCATCTGGCACAGGATTGGCCGGGAATGATCGCTGTGGGAGAAGAGACAAAATGTATCGGTGATACACTGGCAATGGTCGTTGCTGAGACGAGAGAGCAGGCAATCAATGCGGTTAAAGCAGTGGAAGTAGAGTATCAGGAGCTTACACCAATTTGCAGTCCGCAGGAAGCGATGGCACCCGGCGCTCCAAGTGTTCATGGGGAAGGGTTTACGCTGTTTGGTAAATTCGTCACTCCCGAGAATAATCTGTTCAGTCATCAGGAAGTAAAACGTGGCGATGCAGAAGGTGCATTAGCCGCATCAAAATATGTCGCAGAAGCTACCTTCACTCTTCCGTTTACAGAGCATGCTTTCATGGAACCGGAGACTGCCGTTGCGATGCCGGATGGTGATGGCGTATTTGTCATTACCGGTGGACAAGGTATTTATGATGAATATCATGAAATTAGTGCATATCTGGGGATTCCTCAGGATAAGGTTCGTATTCAGAGTGCTACTGTAGGTGGCGGTTTTGGTGGCAAAGAGGATATGAGTGTTCAACATCAAGCGGCTCTGTGTGCATATCTGACACAACGCCCGGTTAAAGTGTTCTTCAGCCGTCAGGAAAGTATTAATTATCATCCCAAGCGTCATGCAATGGAGATCTATTGTAAGATTGGCTGCGATGAGAATGGTATGATACAAGGATTAAAAGCTCGTCTTACCTCGGACACCGGAGCTTATGGTTCCTTAGGAGGTCCGGTACTTCAGAGAGCCTGCACTCACATTGGAGGCCCTTATAATTATCAAAATGTTGATATCGAAGGAAATGCTTATTATACCAATAACCCGCCGGCAGGTGCCTTTCGCGGATTCGGTGTTACCCAGTCTTGTGCTGTTATGGAACCCTTACTCGGACTCCTCGCAGAGAAAGCAGGAATTTCGGACTGGGAGATAAGGTATCGCAATGCAATCCGGCCGGGGCAGTCATTACCAAACGGACAGATTGCTGACGAAGGGACAGCCATGGCAGAGACGCTGGAGGCTGTGAAGGAAGATTTTGAGCGATATGAAGCAGACCCGAACTTCTATGTTGGCATAGCCAGCGGTATGAAGAATTCCGGTCTTGGGGTAGGGGTACCTGATGTAGGTCGTTGCAACCTTAAGGTGATTGAAGGTAAGGTTCATATCAGATCTTCCGCCGGTGCGATTGGACAGGGTGTGCAGACGGTGCTATTGCAGATCGTCGGTGAGACTTCAGGACTAAAGAGAGACTGTATGGTAGTGGAACATCCCGATACCAAATACACACCCAATACAGGAACTACAACTGCTTCCCGTCAGACGGTGTTTGCAGGAGAAGCGGCTCGAGTATCCTCTCTGGAATTAAAGGCTGATCTGGATAAGGGATTGACGCTTGAAGATCTGGAAGGGAAGGAATACCTCGGTGAATATGATTTCAAATCTGATCCGATTGGCTCTCCAAAGCCTAACCCGGTAAGCCATGTGGCTTATGGATATGGAACTCAGCTCTATGTTCTTGATTTGGAAGGTAAAGTAGTGAAGATAATCGCCGCTCATGATGTTGGTAAGGTGATTAACCCACTATCCTTGACCGGACAGATTGAGGGTGGTGCAGCTATGGCCTTAGGCTATGGCTTAACGGAACATTTCCCTCTGAAGGATGGAATCCCGCAAGTGAAGCTTGGAACCTTAGGATTGTTTAAAGCAAGCCAGATGCCTCCGATTGAGATGCATTTGATCGAGAAGAACAAAGTAGATCTCGCCTTCGGAGCAAAAGGGATCGGTGAGATTGTAGCGGTGATGGGAGCTCCTGCCTGTCAGAATGCCTACTATAAGAAAGATGGAGTCTTTAGGACAAAGCTTCCTCTGGACAATACCTATTATCGTAAATAAATAAATTATGCCCTTTCTAGGATAGACAGTGAAGTGAACCTGTTTATGATAGAAGGGGCATATTTTTCTAGCTATTGTTTTGATTTTTTTCTTCGCGGTAGGATTGAATATTAGACTTGGGAATAAATCTGTTTAGGAAATTGCCCTTGCCTCTCTGCTTGATATAGAAATACCCAAAGGTTGAGAATACTGCGGCACCGATAAAATTAACCAACAGATCCATCATAGTGTCAATCAGTCCCAGGTCAATATATGATTTCCAGGACTCGCCGTTAACCATGACACTTTCAATCGATACTTTGACCGGAGAATTGATTCCATCTTGATTCAGAAGAACGGATTGGAAGATTGGCATATAGGTATCCTTCTGCATATCGAAGCCGAGTAATTGGTCCATTCCGAACTCGAACAGCTCCCAGACCACACCGATGGTCAT
>JAQZBA010000402.1 GCA_029239365.1 Herbinix sp.
GGGTTTTACCTTCATCCATCCCTTTAATGATGAGGTTGTAGCAACCGGCCAGGGTACTATTGCGATGGAGATATTTAAAGATCTCCCTACGGTAGACATCATACTTGCACCTGTTGGTGGAGGTGGTCTGTTGGCAGGGGTGGCAACCTTAGCAAAGATGTTGAATCCGAATGTTAAGGTAATCGGTGTTGAACCGGCTGGTGCGGCCTGCATGAAGGAATCTTTAAAGGCAGATCATGTAGTGACCCTTCCTCATATCGATACAATTGCAGATGGAACCGCGGTGAAGACTCCGGGAGACATAGTATTTCCATATATTCAAAAGTATGTTGATGATATTATTACTGTGGAGGATCATGAGCTTATCGTAAATTTCCTTGATATCATTGAAAATCATAAAATGGTGGTAGAGAATTCCGGTCTACTTACCGTAGCTGCTTTGAAACATCTGAATTGTAAGGATAAAAAGGTGGTATCTATCTTAAGCGGCGGTAATATGGATATTATTACGGTAGCTTCCATCGTACAGCATGGTTTAATTCAAAGAGGAAGAGTATTTACCGTGTCCGTGCTTCTACCGGATCGTCCTGGTGAGCTGGTGAATGTTGCATCCATCATAGCGAAGAGCCAGGGTAATGTCATTCGTCTTGATCATAACCAGTTCGTGAGTATCAATCGAAATGCGGCAGTGGAGTTAACTATTACCATGGAGACCTTTGGTCATGAGCATAAGCAGGAGATTGTTCAAGCACTCATAGATCATGGCTATAACCCAAAGATCTGCCAGCCGAATAAATTATATTAATCCATGGTTGTTTTACATAGAAAACAATAATATTTTCGTTATTTTACCGATACGGCAATTGTTTACAAATGTTCCTGAGATTGTTATAATACGAGTATCTTTATATTCTGTTATTCTATCTTTGCATACTTGTTATATCTGGTGAACCTATCCGATAAGTAAGTATGCAGAAATCAGAAACATTGTAACCCTCTTGTATTCATCAATAACACCCCGAACAACTTAAGTAAATCATATAATTTTTAAACTTTCCGATTAAATTTAAAAATTATATTAGGAAGGACATACTTTGACTGGTCGGTATAGTAATCTATTCTTATCCCAGGCGATGATCGTTACTTTTGGTCAGAAATAATACTGATGTAATCTGATAATGAATCAATTCGATTTAGGTTTGATTTTGAATTATTCAGTTCAAGCTTGTTCATGGATTATTACGATTTAAGTATTGACATTGCTTTGGAAATAAGTTAATATGAATACAAGAACATTAGTTCGTATTTTGGAGGTTGATCCTTCATGAAAAGGGAGAATAGATATGGCAAAGGATGATAAAGTAAGAGCATTGGAATCTGCGCTAGCTCAGATTGAAAAGCAGTATGGTAAAGGCTCTATCATGAAGCTTGGTGATAATACTGCGAATATGAATATTGAGACAGTTCCTACCGGTTCCATTAGTTTGGATATTGCATTAGGCTTAGGCGGCGTACCAAAGGGTAGAATTATAGAGGTTTATGGTCCTGAGTCCAGTGGTAAGACAACCGTCGCACTCCATATGGTTGCTGAGGTACAGAAGAGAGGCGGTATCGCCGGATTTATCGATGCAGAGCATGCGCTTGACCCGGTTTATGCTAAGAATATTGGCGTAGATATTGATAATTTATATATTTCACAGCCGGATAACGGCGAACAGGCACTTGAGATAACAGAAACCATGGTACGTTCCGGAGCAGTCGATATTATCATAATCGACTCCGTAGCCGCATTGGTTCCCAGAGCCGAGATTGATGGTGAGATGGGTGATTCCCATGTAGGTCTTCAGGCAAGATTAATGTCTCAGGCTCTTAGAAAGCTTACCGCAGTCATCAGTAAGTCCAATTGTATTGTTGTATTCATCAATCAGCTTCGTGAGAAGGTTGGCGTTATGTTTGGTAGTCCTGAGACCACGACAGGTGGACGTGCTCTTAAGTTCTATTCTTCTATCCGTCTTGATGTAAGAAGAATTGAATCCTTGAAGCAAGGCGGGGAAGTAGTTGGTAACAGAACCCGTATTAAGGTTGTTAAGAATAAGATTGCTCCACCGTTCAAAGAAGCGGAGTTTGATATTATGTTTGGTAAGGGTATCTCTAAGGAAGGCGATGTTCTTGACTTGGCTGCAGAGTCCAATATCATAATTAAGAGCGGTGCATGGTTTGCATATAATGATGCAAAGATTGGTCAAGGACGTGAGAATGCAAAGCAGTACTTATCTGACAACCCTACTATTTTTGTTGAAATAGAAGCTAAGGTTAGAGATAAATATATGTTACATCCTGCTAAGAACTATAATGAGGTTCTTGAATAAAGCTTAATTCATTACCTTATTAACAGTATGATTTTAGAGGCTGCCTCGATAGAATAGAAGATATGGTTATCAGACCTAAGTAGCCAATCTCAGTTTCTATTAGAGACAGCCTTTTCTTATCTTTTTCTTATGCACATCATTTGTTATAACCATAAATTTAGAAAGGTAGGATTTCAGAGTGATTATCACAAAAATAGACAAAGCAGATAAATCAAAATTCCGTATTTATATTGATGAAGAGTTTGCTTTTCTCCTCTATGAGAAGGATCTTGATCAATATAATCTAGAAGAAGGTCAGACCCTCCTTCCCGAGTTATATGAGAGGTTGATAGAGAAACTTATCTATCCAAGAGCAATTGAAAAGGCACTTTCTATTCTAAAATATATGGATCGTTGTGAACATGAACTTAGACATAAGTTATCTCAAGCACAATATTCGACTGATATCATCGATCGAGTGCTTCAATATGTTATGAATTATGGATATCTGGATGATGAACGTTATGCGAAAGCCTATGTTAAGTCAAGAATGAATCGAAAGAGTAAGATGATAATTCTTGGGGAATTGTATCAAAAAGGAGTCTCAAAGATAATTATTGATCAAGTAATGGATATTGAATATGAGTCTGATGATCAGGAAGACGCAGAATTAATAGCGCTTCAGAAAGCAATTGCTAAGAAGACAAAGGATCCCAAGTCATTATCACCACAAGATAAACAGAAACTTATGGCATCACTTTATCGCAAAGGCTTTGACATTAGTAAAATAAAACAATTTTTATAAAATATTTATGTTTATTATGGTATTATAAACCAGATTTTATGAATTTATCCTTGCCTTTTCTGGATAAATATAATACAATTAAAATCGGCAGAGAATGGATTTGTAATTTACAATATAAAATATGGAGGGCTGAAAATGAGCAGTACAGCACAACTGTCAGCAAGAGAAAGAATTACTTCTTTGCTTGACGACAATAGTTTTGTTGAAGTCGGCGCTTTCGT
>JAQZBA010000041.1 GCA_029239365.1 Herbinix sp.
CAGTATATGCCACCTCGGGCGAGTCTGAGGTTGGATGTAAGGTGATGGTGGGAACGAACATTCTCGGAACTTTATTCAAAGAGATAACAATATTTGATGATAGGACAATCTATATTAATGTTAAGAATTACGACGATTATGAGAATATAATATATGATAATAATAATACGGATGTGATTTCCTGCAAATGGGGCGAATGGATAGATAGTCGTTGCCCGTTGACTATTAAGGCTGTAGGAGTGGGAACAACTACCTTAATCATCAGTACCGATGACGAAAAAGAAAAGCTATATATCAAGGTCAATGTAATCAAGGAACCTACCAAAAAGGAACTGGCAGCAAAAGATTTATATGCTCAATGTGGGGCCTCTACGGTGGAAATAACGGCTATGAACGGTTCTGAATTCTCTCAGGGCTCAGGCTTCTTTGTTTCCGATGATATCGTAGTTACCAATTATCATGTTATTGCAGGAGCAAGTAAGATTGTCGTGAAAACTAAGGATGAGAGAGCCTATGAGGTAAAGACAATACTTGGGTATGATGTAACACTTGATTTGGCTTTGCTTCAGGTGGAAGTAAAAGGCAATCCTTTCTTGGGTATTGCTTCGGAAAATGCCTCGGTAGGAGAGACGATTTATGCACTTGGCAGCCCGTTAGGATTAACCGGAACGATGACGAGCGGCATGATATCAACCAGCAACCGTAACATAGAAGGAGTGGATTACATCCAAATTACAGCTCCTCTTTCCGCAGGCAACAGCGGCGGGCCGCTATTGAATGTATATGGTGAGGTAATTGGTGTAAATACAATGTATTATGTTGATGGACAAAATCTAAATTTCGCAATAAATATTCAGGAACTTCAGAAAGTTAATACGAACAATCCTGTCTTAGTCGAGGATTTTTATAAAAACTATTATGATAACCTGGTGGCTTATTTGGAGTCAAATACAATTCTAGAAGATACAACAAAAAGCCAGAGTGCAGAAACCTGCCAGGAAATACCCTCTATGACCTACGTAACCGGGGCAGTCACAGCAGTAGAGGGAGGGGATTTATATCGCTTTACTATAAAGGAGCCGGGCTGGTATAATGGTGTGATCAAATTTAAAGTCTATGCAGACTACAAAAATACTTACTTTGATCTGTATGATACGAACCTTGATTTCATTATTGGATGTAAGGAAGATGACGAAAATCTGGTACTTTCAACGAGGCATTATCTAAATCCCGGAGATTATTACGTCTTTGTGTGTGTCCCTAAGGATTATATCGGTACTGATATCCCGTATGGATTTGTATTAATTTATTATTAATCAATGTTATAAAAGAGAATGAAAAGATACTATAGCTGTGAGTTGCAGGGAACTGCAGCTCACAGCTATAAAAAAGTCCTTGACAATTAAGGCCCAAAAATATATAATCAGTAAGCGTGCAGATTTCTGCATGCTATGTATTTTTTATGCGCTTTTTGTTGATGCTTATATAGTATCAAAAAGGCGGAACAAAAACCACAGAATTCTATTGAATAACAAGCGGATTGGCGGACCAATTCATCTTGTAGATAACAATTTTCAGGAGGTGAAAAATTAATGCCCACATTTAACCAGTTAGTAAGAAAAGGTAGACAGACAGTAGAACAAAAATCAACCTCTCCTGCATTACAAAAAGGATTTAACTCCTTAAGAAAGAGAGCAACTGATATATCCGCTCCTCAGAAGAGAGGTGTGTGTACAGCAGTTAGAACAGCAACTCCTAAAAAGCCTAACTCAGCGCTTCGTAAGATTGCCAGAGTTCGTCTGTCCAACGGAATCGAAGTAACAAGCTATATCCCAGGTGAAGGTCATAACCTTCAGGAGCATAGCGTTGTTCTGATCAGAGGTGGTAGAGTAAAGGATTTACCCGGTACTCGTTATCACATCATCAGAGGTACCCTTGATACTGCAGGCGTTGCTAAGAGAAGACAGGCACGCTCCAAGTATGGTGCTAAGAGACCGAAGAAAGACGCTAAGAAGTAAAATTACTAAGTAAATAGTTAAGTGCCGGATTAATTTTTCGTTTCCGTTTGATTTGTATTTTTTCTGTGGTTTACAGATTGAAAAACGATGGAATACGTTCCGTTTGGATGATGAAGTTAAACTGAGCACGAACACTAACGGTGGAAGTTAGTCTTCCATTCAGAACAAGTATAGTAAGTCAGATAGAGCAGCGCTTTATCAACTGAAGTGATTACTTGTATGTGAGTACCGTTGAATTAATTGATTAGCGAATTAAAATTCGTTAAGCATCGTTAAGGAGGGAAGAAACGTGCCAAGAAAAGGACATATAGCAAAAAGAGATATATTGGCTGATCCGTTGTACAACAATAAAGTTGTATCAAAGCTCATCAATAGTATCATGTTAGACGGTAAGAAGGGAACATCCCAGAAGATCGTTTATGGAGCATTTGAGAAAATTGCTGCAAAGACCGGTAAGGATGCCGTTGAGGTATTCGAGGAAGCTATGAATAACATCATGCCTGTACTTGAAGTTAAGGCTAGACGTATTGGTGGTGCAACTTACCAGGTTCCGATTGAAGTTAGACCGGAAAGAAGACAGGCGCTTGCGCTTCGTTGGTTAACTTTATTCTCCCGTAAAAGAGGAGAAAAGACCATGCAAGATAGACTTGCAAACGAGATTATGGATGCAGCAAACAGTACTGGTGCAGCTGTAAAAAGAAAAGAAGACATGCATAAGATGGCAGACGCTAATAAGGCATTTGCTCATTACAGATGGTAGAATGATTTATCATAGTATTACTTCTGCCTGCAAGGGTGTAGGAATGCTAAGATATTGAGTTTTGTCATTGTTAACACAAGATGAATTCGTAGAATTGGACTGTCAGACTGAGAGCAATGCTTAAGAATTCACTTGCATAGAATTAAGGAGGAATTATCCTTGGCAGGAAGACAATATCCTTTAGATAGGACTAGAAACATCGGTATTATGGCACACATCGATGCTGGTAAGACAACTCTTACCGAGCGTATCCTGTACTATACCGGTGTTAGTTACAAAATTGGTGAGGTTCATGAAGGTACTGCAACCATGGACTGGATGGAGCAGGAGCAGGAGAGAGGTATTACAATTACATCTGCTGCAACTACATGCCATTGGACTCAGGAATTTGAGCATAAGAAGATACCTGGTGCTTTAGAGCATCGTATCAATATCATTGATACGCCTGGACACGTTGACTTTACCGTTGAGGTTGAGCGTTCTCTTCGTGTACTTGACAGTGCAGTTGGTGTATTCTGTGCTAAGGGTGGTGTTGAGCCTCAGTCCGAGACAGTATGGCGTCAAGCTGATAAATATAATGTACCTAGAATGGCATATGTTAATAAAATGGACATTTCAGGCGCAGATTTTTACAATGTGGTAAGAATGATTAAGAGCAGATTAGGTAAGAACGCTGTTCCGATTCAATTACCGATTGGCAAAGAAGATACCTTCAAGGGTATTATTGATTTGTTCGAGATGAAGGCTTATTTCTATATCGATGATAAAGGCGAGCAGATTGAGATTAAAGAAATCCCGGATGATATGAAAGATCAAGCAGATGAATACAGACAAGCAATGGTCGAGTCCATCTGTGAGACAGATGATGATCTGATTGAGAAGTTCTTAGAGGGTGAAGAGCCTTCCAATGTTGAATTAAAAGCAGCACTCAGAAGAGCAACCATTCAGACTCTGATTATCCCTGTATGCTGTGGTTCTGCATACAAGAATAAAGGCGTTCAGAAATTACTTGACGCTGTTATCGAATTCTTACCTGCACCTACTGATATCCCTGATATCAAAGGTATAGATGATGATGGTAATCCGGTTGTGAAGAAGTCTTCTGATGAGGATTCCTTCGCAGCATTAGCATTTAAGATTATGACTGATCCTTTCGTTGGTAAGCTTGCATTCTTTAGAGTTTATTCCGGTACTTTGAACTCCGGTTCTTACGTACTCAACTCTACTAAGAACAAGAAAGAACGTGTTGGACGTATTCTACAGATGCATGCAAATAAGAGAGAAGATCTAGACAAGGTTTACTCCGGTGATATCGCAGCAGCAGTTGGTCTTAAGGTAACAACTACCGGTGATACTATCTGTGATGAGAAACACCCTGTAATCCTTGAATCTATGGAATTCCCTGAACCGGTTATCAATGTTGCAATTGAGCCTAAGACAAAAGCTGGTCAGGATAAGATGGGAGAGGCTTTAGCAAAACTTGCTGAAGAAGATCCTACATTCAGAACTTATACAGATGAGGAAACAGGTCAGACGATTATTGCAGGTATGGGTGAGCTTCACCTTGAAATTATCGTTGACAGACTTCTTCGTGAGTTTAAGGTAGAAGCTAATGTTGGTGCACCTCAGGTTGCATACAAAGAGACATTTACAAAGTCAGTTGAAGTTGATAGTAAGTATGCGAAACAGTCCGGTGGTCGTGGTCAATACGGTCATTGTAAGGTTCGCTTCGAGCCTATGGATGCTAATGCTGAGAAGACATATGAATTCGTTAATGCTATCGTGGGTGGTGCTATTCCGAAGGAATACATTCCTGCTGTAGATAATGGTATTCAGGAAGCTTCCAAAGCAGGTATTCTTGGCGGTTATCCGGTACTTGGTATCAAAGCAACTTGTTATGATGGTTCATACCATGAAGTTGACTCTAATGAAATGGCATTTAAGATTGCCGGATCCATGGCATTTAAAGATGCGATGCATAAAGCAGGATCTGTACTTCTTGAGCCTATCATGAGAGTTGAAGTTACTGTTCCTGAGGATTACATGGGTGACGTTATCGGTGATATCAGCTCCCGTCGTGGTCGTATCGAAGGTACAGAGGATATGAATGGTACTAAGCTGATCAGAGGTTTCGTTCCGTTATCTGAGATGTTTGGATACTCTACAACCCTCCGTTCTAAGACTCAGGGCCGTGGTGCTTATTCCATGTTCTTCGCATCCTACGAACCGGTTCCGAAGAATGTTCAAGAGAAGGTTTTGTCCAATAAGACAAAATAATTCAGTTTGAATCATGTGAAGAAGTATATCTTCACATAATAAGTTATAAAAAAGTTGTTATCTCAGTTGTTTATGCTTGAAAATATTTCTAAGTTGAAATATAATAGGGCATATGAGGCAATATATAAACAAGCCCAAGATATAGAAAGCGCAGTTTTCTTTTTGAAAATGATTGAACGTTTTCCATGGGCATAAAATCATTTGCTTATAAGCATTTATTATTTAAAGGAGGACGTTGTAAAATGGCAAAAGCTAAATTTACAAGAAACAAACCGCATTGTAATATCGGTACTATCGGTCACGTAGATCATGGTAAGACAACTCTTACAGCAGCTATCACAAAGACTCTTCATGAGAGATTAGGTACTGGCGAAGTTATCGCATTCGACCAGATCGATAAAGCTCCAGAAGAGAAGGCAAGAGGTATCACAATATCTACAGCTCACGTTGAGTATGAGTCTAAAGCTAGACATTACGCTCACGTTGACTGTCCTGGACATGCTGACTATGTAAAGAACATGATCACTGGTGCTGCTCAGATGGATGGAGCTATCCTCGTTGTAGCTGCTACTGATGGTGTTATGGCTCAGACTAGAGAGCATATCTTACTTGCACGTCAGGTTGGTGTTCCTTATGTTGTTGTATTCATGAACAAATGTGATATGGTTGATGATTCCGAGCTTCTTGAGTTAGTTGATATGGAAGTTAGAGAATTATTAAATGAATATAGCTTCCCTGGCGATGATACTCCTATCATTCAGGGTTCTGCTCTTAAAGCTCTTGAAGATCCTAACGGTCCTTGGGGCGATAAGATTATCGAGTTATTTGAAGCTGTTGATACATGGATCCCGGATCCTGTAAGAGCAACAGATAAGCCTTTCTTAATGCCTGTAGAAGACGTATTCTCCATCACTGGCCGTGGTACAGTTGCTACCGGTCGTGTTGAGCGTGGTATTCTTCATGTATCTGAGGATGTTGAAATCGTTGGTATCAAGGAAGAAACACGTAAAGTTGTTTGTACCGGTATCGAGATGTTCCGTAAGCTCCTTGATGAGGCTCGTGCTGGTGATAACATCGGCGCACTTCTTCGTGGTGTTCAGAGAACTGAAATCGAAAGAGGACAGGTTCTTTGCAAACCAGGCACAATCAAATGTCATAAGAAGTTCTTAGCTCAGGTTTACGTATTAACAAAAGAAGAAGGCGGACGTCATACTCCTTTCTTCAACAACTACAGACCTCAGTTCTATTTCAGAACAACAGACGTTACAGGTGTATGTAATCTTCCTGCAGGCGTTGAGATGTGCATGCCTGGCGATAACATCGAGATGAATATCGAATTAATTCATCCAATCGCTATGGAGCAGGGCCTTGGTTTCGCTATCCGTGAGGGTGGTAGAACAGTAGGTTCAGGTAAGGTAGCAACAATAGTAGAATAGTCGCGAAGGCTTTAAGCCATGCGAAAGCATAAAAAGATCTCCCAGTGTAAGCTTGCTTACAACTGGGAGATTTTTTGTGCTTTCATAGGGCGCTGCCCGCGCCCTCGAAGCTGCTTGCAGGTTCGAGGGTGCGCATGGCTTAAAAGCGTATCTGCATTCGAGTGTAAGCTTGCTTACAACTGGGAGATTTTTTGTGCTTTCATAGGGCGCAGCCCGCGCACTCGAAGCTGCTTGCAGGTTCGAGGGTGGCAAGGCTTAAACCGTATAGCATACTTACACTAGAAAGGTTTTTGTGCTTTCATAGAGCGCCCTCGAACCATACTTGCAACTTACACTTAGGTTTTTCAGTGATAATGACGATATATAATAGGCGAGCTTAATTATAATTTATTGTGCGACAAATCATAGGGAAGTTTCCACTGATAGAAGATGATCCCTATCAACCTGACTAATAGGCTTGATGAAAGAAAAAGAACCGGAATGTTCTGTAGGTTGTCAGGGATATAGTAGTGGATCCTATAACTATACTGCCATAATCCGATTAAAAACAGAGAAAATAAATACGAGACGGAATTAGACATATAACGGAGCTTCGTATACTTGTATTTCTTCTTTAAGGTGCTGAGCAGAAATGGGTCGTCCTTCACAAGCTCAAGAAGAATTCTGTTCTGATTCTTTTTGCTGTATTCTTTGCTTGCATAGGAAATAACGAAGGGAAGAGCATTTAAGAACAGTAGGACATACAATGGAGACATAGGAAATCTGAGAAGGCCCAGATATAAAGACATAAGTAAAAGCAGGATGGATAATAACCCTTTACTTATGATCAATGCTTGATAATAGGCAACCGCACGTATTTCCTTTTTCATAATAACAGCTTTATCGTTCATGTAATTCTCCTTAATAACAAGTTGTGGGAAGATGCCTTTCCTTGGATGTCAAAGGTTAGCCCCCCGGTTGAACCACTAATTTGAATTCAATAATTCTATAATTTATTATAAGATATTTGCTATAAATCCTCAACCACTGTTTTGTAGTTGCAAAAGTCCGGAGAAATATAGCAGAAACTTAAAGTTTTGAAAATAACCTTTGAAAAAAACTGTAAAAGCATATATAATATATACGTGTATGTTTAAGTTGCCGAAGATTGGAAAAAAATATAAGATAGAATAATCTAAATACTAATAATCTCGAATTCGTCGGGATCAATAATAAGAGGAAAGTTACTTGTTCATGAATTTCATGATAAGGAAGGAGTTAATTATGTTAGGTAGTGATATCGGTATTGATTTAGGAACAGCAAGCGTATTAGTTTATATAAAAGGTAAAGGTGTCGTGTTAAAGGAGCCGTCGGTTGTTGCTTTTGATAGAGATACGAATAAGATTAAAGCCATCGGTGAGGAAGCAAGACTGATGCTCGGTAGAACGCCTGGTAATATCGTAGCAGTGCGTCCGTTAAGACAAGGAGTTATTTCTGATTATACAGTAACAGAGAAGATGCTGAAGTATTTTATTCAAAAAGCGGTTGGCAAACAGAGATTTAGAAAACCGGTAATCAGTGTCTGTGTACCCAGCGGAGTAACAGAGGTTGAGAAGAAGGCTGTTGAGGATGCTACTTATGCAGCTGGCGCAAGAGATGTGCATATCATCGAGGAGCCTATTGCAGCAGCAATCGGTGCCGGTATTGATATCTCCAGACCTTGTGGTAATATGATAGTTGATATCGGTGGAGGTACAACAGATATTGCGGTTATTTCCCTTGGCGGCACCGTTGTTAGTACTTCTGTTAAGATTGCTGGCGATGACTTTGACGATGCGATTGTCCGTTATATGAGAAAGAAGCATAATCTTCTGATTGGTGAAAGAACTGCAGAGGATATCAAGATAAAGATTGGTTCTGCATTCCGCAGACCAGAATCAGTATCGATGGAGGTTAGAGGTCGTAACTTGGTTACCGGTCTTCCTAAGACTATTTCGGTTACTTCCGAGGAGACAGAGGAAGCATTGAAAGAAACCACCTCACAGATCGTCGAAGCAGTCCATAGCGTACTTGAGAAGACACCTCCGGAACTTGCTGCAGATATTGCAGACAGAGGAATTGTCTTAACCGGTGGCGGCTGTTTGTTATACGGATTGGAAGAGCTTATTGAAGAAAAGACAGGGATAACAACGATGACAGCAGAGGATCCTATGACAGCGGTTGCAATTGGAACCGGTAAATTCGTAGAATTCTTAGCAGGTAAGAGGGACTAATACAAAGAGTAGATTTATTTGCTAATTTACATGGGAAGAACAACGGTATGAATTAGTCTTTGGATAATTCATACTGGTGAGCACAGAGGTGCACACTCCTTGTTCTTTCGTGTTGTGATAAAGTGCCTGTGTCTTCTGAAATGTTTTTGACACAATTGTTAAGTAAGATTGCGGGAAAGAGGTTGATGGTATGGTAAGAGGATTATATACAGCTTATACCGGTATGGTTAACGAGCAAAAGAGGCTGGATATCATCGCTAACAATCTTGCAAATTCGGCTACGGTCGGTTACAAGGAAGAAAGTGCAACCAGTCAGGCCTTCGATGAGATGTTAACAATTAAAATCAAGGATGCCTCTGAAGCCTATAATGATCGTCCAATTGGTAATATGAGCTTAGGTGTAAAGCTGGGCGAGGTATATACTGATTATGGACAAGGTTCCTTGAGACAAACAGCGAATACCTATGATTTGGCTCTCGAAGGAAAAGGCTTCTTTGCACTGTCCGTAACTGACAAAGCGGGAAATGTAAGCACACAATACACACGAAATGGTTCATTTACCATGACCAAGGATGGTTACATCGTGGATGAAGATGGAAATCACCTGATGGGTGAAGGTGGAGAGATACAGATACCTACCGATGCAGCCACGGTTGTTGTTGATTCAACCGGAGGAATATCTGCAGACGGCGTATATGTTGACACACTCCAAATCGTAGATTTTGAAGACTATGATTACTTAACCAAACAAGGGGATACAAGATACCGGGCGTTGGAAGGTGCAACAGAAGCTAACAGCAGCTCCCTGGTACGTCAAGGTTTTACTGAGCAGTCCAATGTTAATGTAGTATCCGAGATGGTGGAGATGATAACTATTACCAGAGCCTATGAAGCAAATCAGAAGATAATACAATCAATTGATTCTACGTTGGATCTTGCAGCCAATTCTGTTGGTAGAGTTTAGTGTGAATAATGTGAATTGAAGATCAAATTCACATGGGAAGAACTGCGAAGTCCGCCCATTGGAGCGAACTCCTTGTTCTTCCGGGTTTTCTAGCTGTATAAAGCTTGCAACATGAATTAATAATAGGAGGGAAATGCATATGATGAGATCCTTGTGGACGGCAGCATCCGGTATGATTTCTCAGCAGACCAATGTAGATACAATTTCTAATAATTTAGCTAATATTAATACTACGGGATATAAAAAAGAAACAGCAGAATTTAAATCCTTGTTATATCAAACGATTCAGGAGCAATCCTATGATAATAACGGAGATGCAAAACCCTATGGAATTCAAGTTGGACTTGGCGTTCGCAATTCGGCAATTACATCCCAATATACCCAGGGTTCTTTGAACGAGACAGGGAATGACTTTGATCTTGCAATTGAGGGAAACGGATTTTTCATGGTGCAGACCCAGGACGGTGGAACGGCATATACCAGAAATGGTTCCTTCCTGCTAACCGTTGGCCCCAGTGGAGTTACTCTTGCTAATTCCGATGGTAATCCGGTACTCGATACTGAGATGCAGCCAATTGTAATAGAAGATCAATATACTGCTACCGGGATTACGATTAATGAACAGGGTGAGTTATGCTACCCGGATGAAACCGGAACAGCGGTACCTATTGGTATTAAGGTTGGATTAGCCCAATTTAATAATCCCTCCGGTCTTGATAAGGGCTCCAATAGTCAGTTGAAAGAAACAGATGCTTCCGGAGCAGCTCGATTGGAAGCAAGCGATATGTCTTTAACCCAGAGCAGGATTCGTCAAGGCTATCTGGAGAGCTCCAATGTTCAAGCGGTAGATGAGATGGTTAACTTAATTGTTGCACAACGTGCTTACGAGATGAACTCAAAAATTATTACCGCATCGGATGAGATGCTGCAGCAGGCGAATAATCTTCGTTAAGTGTGATTAAAACGGATATGTAATTGTAGTCCGGGAACAGGAGATGTTATGGGTATTTCGGTGGGATCAAACTCGATCAATTCAATATCTAATAATTACATAACCCAATCCTCCAAAGCTTCCAACCTTGAATCCACCCTGAAGAATAGTGAAACCGCAACAGACGAGGAATTAATGGAAGCATGTAAATCCTTTGAATCCTATCTGATGGAACAAGTATTTAAGGGTATGGAGAAAACGATAATAAAGGATGAGGAAGAGAAGAATGACTACCTCGCTCAGTTTGGGGACAAGCTATATGAGGAATATGCGAAAAGTGCATCAGAGAATGGCAGTCTGGGAATTGCTCAGGTACTATATGAGTCGATGAAGCGAAATACTTAATTGCATAAGCCTACGGATATACAGACCTAATTAACAGCTACATAGATTAATAAGATATTTGATATGACCTATTATGTCATTTCATACTGAATTCCGAATTAATGGATACAGTTGAGATGACATTTTCTTTATAACTGCTGCATAGCGGCATCACGGAGGTTAATATGTCAGAAATAGTGGAAGGATATATTGAACGTATTATATTTCGTAATGATGAGAATGGCTACACTGTATTAAGCCTTCATGCGGAGGAAGTTGAGTTGACCTGTGTTGGTACCTTTCCCTTCATAAGTGAGGGTGAATTCGTCCAACTCACCGGTGATTATACTGACCACCCTGTCTATGGACAGCAATTTATCATTGAAACCTATGATCTAAAGGAGCCCGAGGATCTTTATTCTATAGAGAGGTATTTAAGCTCAGGAGCGATTAAAGGCATTGGTGAAGCTTTGGCTGGCAGAATAGTGAAACGCTTTAAGGAAGATACCTTTCGCATTATCGAAGAAGAATCGGAGCGTCTGGTAGAGATTAAGGGGATCAGTGCTCGAATGTCACGTGAGATCTATTGTCAGTTTGAAGAAAAGAGGGATATGCGCAGTGCTATGCTGTTTCTTCAGCAGTACAACATCTCAGGTAATTTGGCAGTTAAGATATATACAGAATATGGACGGAGAATGTATGACATACTGAAGGAGAATCCGTATCGGCTAGCAGAGGATATCTCAGGGGTTGGATTTAAGACTGCAGACGAGATAGCCAGAAAAATCGGAATTGGTAATGACTCAGACTATCGAATCAAAGCAGGTATCATGTTCACGCTTCTTCAGGCTAGTGCCGATGGTCATGTCTTTCTACCGGAATATGATATGCTGCAAAGAGCGAAGGCGTTGTTAATTGCGGAGGAAGATTCCATTCGCAGACAGCTTACAACCCTCACATTGGAGAAGAAGATTATTATAAGAGATGTCGGGGATGTGAAGCACATCTACTCAGCTATCTATTATTATATGGAACTGAATGCAGCCAGAATGCTTCATGACTTGAACATCCGCTATGACATTCCTCCGGCGAATGTGAGAAGAAGAGTAAAAGCGATTGAAGAGCAGTTTAAGATAGAATTAGAGGAACAACAGAGGACTGCAGTTGCAGAAGCAGCAAGCAATGGACTTTTAATTGTCACCGGTGGTCCGGGAACAGGCAAGACAACTACAATTAATACGATTATTAAATTCTTTGAATCGGAGGGCCTTGATATTCTTTTGGCTGCACCGACGGGAAGAGCAGCCAAAAGGATGACTGAAACAACGGGCTATGAAGCAAAAACGATTCATCGGCTTTTAGAGCTTTCAAAGATGACCGAGGATCAGGAGAACAAATTTAGTTTTGAACGTAATGAGTTGAATCCTTTGGAGACAGATGTGCTGATTATTGATGAGATGTCCATGGTAGATATCAGCTTAATGCATGCATTATTGAAGGCGGTATCGGTTGGAACAAGACTGATTCTCGTAGGCGATGTGAATCAGTTACCCAGTGTCGGTCCAGGTAATGTGTTAAAAGATATCATTGAGTCCCATAGCTTTAATGTTGTTAAGCTGTCTAAGATATTCCGACAAGCAGCTGATAGCGATATCATCGTCAATGCCCATAAGATCAATGATGGAGAGCATGTAAAACTTGATAATAAGAGCAAGGATTTCTTCTTCCTGAAACGAGCAGAAGCGAATGTGATTGCCGCTGTCATGGTTAATCTGATTAAGAATAAGCTACCAAATTACGTGAATGCTACTCCCTTTGATATTCAGGTACTCACGCCAATGAGAAAAGGGGAATTGGGAGTTGAGCGTCTAAACCAGATTCTTCAGCAGGCTCTTAATCCACCTACTAAGGATAAAAGGGAAAAGGAATATCATGAGACGATCTTCAGAGAAGGTGACAAGGTGATGCAGATAAAGAATAATTATCAAATTACCTGGGAGATTAAGAGTCAATTTGGTATCACAACCCAGTCTGGAACAGGAGTATTTAATGGGGATGCCGGTACGATTAAGGAAATCAATCTGTTTTCTGAGCATATGGTGGTAGAATTTGATGATAACCGACTTGTGGATTACAGCTTTAATCAATTAGATGAGCTTGATCTCGCATATGCGGTAACCATTCACAAATCGCAAGGAAGTGAATATCCGGCAGTAATCCTACCAATTTTGGACGGTCCGCGGCTGCTGTTTAACCGCAACCTCTTATATACTGCGGTAACACGAGCTAAAAATTGCGTGACGATTGTCGGCAGTGACACAATGCTTCAATTTATGATTGACAATAAAAACGAGCAGAACCGTTATTCCGGTCTTTGCGATAGGATTAAAGAACTACGGTAGATTTTATTTACAACCATTGCATGAAACAGTATGATGTAATTTTTCGTGCATTTATTTGACAAATGAGATATAATTAGCGTAGTGAGCATATGCAAGCAAGATTGTAATATACGATCGGAGCAGGAGATCATGAATAAGCACTGTATTCATGATATATAATTATTTTAGTAATAGTGATATAAAGTAGTCGAGTAGGTATAGGAGGCGATTTTAGATGGCTGATACAACATTAGTGATTATGGCAGCAGGAATGGGAAGCAGATACGGGGGAATCAAACAATTAGAACCGGTAGGTCCAAGTGGAGAGATTATCATGGATTATTCTATCTATGATGCTATGGAAGCAGGATTTAACAAGGTCGTTTTTATTATTCGTAAAGACCTGGAGAAAGATTTTAAAGAGATTATTGGAAACCGAATTGAGAAAATTATTAAAGTGGAATATGTCTTTCAGGAACTGGACGCCTTACCGGAAGGCTTTAAGAAACCAGAAGGCAGATCAAAGCCTTGGGGAACCGGACAAGCAGTGTTATGTTGCAAGACTATCGTAAAGGAGCCTTTCGCAGTAATCAATGCAGATGATTATTATGGGAAGGAAGCATTTAAGATAATTCATCAGTTTTTGAAGGATAATTCATATCAGGAAAATCAGTACTGTATGGCTGGCTTTATCTTAGGAAATACCCTGAGTGAGAATGGTACCGTTACTCGTGGCGTATGCAAAGTGAGTGAGCAGAATGTTCTGATTGATATTGTTGAGACTTCAGGGATCGCACCATCGGGAGATCATGCGGTAGCTAAAAATGCCGACGGTGGGGATATTACTATAGATTTAAATAGTGTTGTATCTATGAATATGTGGGGCTTTAAGACAGAACTTTTTACTGCACTTGAGACGGGGTTTGTCAGCTTTTTATCTGAACTTGGTGATAACGAACTCAAGAAGGAATACCTTCTGCCTACGGTTGTAGGTGATTTGGTAAAAGCAGAGAAGGCAGAGGTAATTGTTCTGAAGACCTCAGATCGTTGGTTTGGTGTAACCTATAAAGAAGATAAGGAAACAGTTGTTAGATCCATTCGTGCTTTGATTGAGAAGGGGGATTATCCTTCCAAGCTCTTTGCATAGGGAAGAGGAAAAGACCTTGTTTCAGACATTACTAGATATGATCTATCCGACACGCTGCCCTATCTGTGGTAATATTGTTATTCCCAAAGAACAAGGCGTCTGCAAGGATTGTGGTGATAAGCTGATCTACATTAGCGAGCCAAGATGTAAGCGATGCAGCAAGCCGATCGAGGATGAAGAAAAAGAATATTGCAACGATTGTGAACGTAGAACATTTCATTATGATAAAGGGTATGCCTTATGGGTTTATAATGATGCGATGAAGAACTCCATAGCAGCATTTAAATATCATAGTAAAAAGGAATATAGCCGATTTTATATTGGGGAGATTGTCCGGGTTTATGGCGAATGGCTTCGCAAACTGGCTCCGGATGCTATTATTCCGGTTCCAATCCATCGAAGTAAATATCTTGAGAGGGGATATAACCAAGCTGATCTTCTTGCAAAAGGAATCGGTAAGGAGTTAGGAACTCCGGTGTTGTCGAAGTTTTTGATCAGAAATCGGAAGACCTTGCCTCAAAAGAAGCTAAGCGATAAGGAACGACTGAGAAATCTTTCGGAGGCCTTCGAGGTTAGTGATGGTCATAAGGATAACAAGCTGACACGAATAAAAAGGATATTACTTGTTGATGACATCTATACAACAGGCAGTACCGTGGAAGCTTGTTCTAATATATTAAAAGCTCAGGGTATCAATGAAGTATACTTTATTGTTTTATGCATAGGAAAAGGTTATTAGGAGGAGAAGCGTATGGAAGTAAGAAACTGTAAAGGCTGTGGTAGATTATTTAACTATTTGTCAGGACCACCGTTGTGTGCATCATGTGCTCAAGCACTTGACCTCAAATTTGAGGTGGTGAAAGAATATGTATACGACCATCCACGCGTAGGAATTCAAGAGGTATCGGAAGAGCTTGAGGTACCTATTACTCAGATAAAACAATGGATTCGTGAGGAAAGACTTGCTTTTGCAGAGGATTCTATGATAGGTCTCGAGTGCGAAAGCTGTGGCACAACCATTAAAACAGGCCGTTATTGTAAGGCTTGTAAGGATAAGCTTTCCAAAGGACTTTCTAATTTATATCCGAATGAGAGACAACAACCCCCGCAGAGGTCGAAAGATCCGAAGGAGAATGCTAGAATGCGTTTCTTAGATAATTAAAAACATGATTAAAAAGTCTATATAACTGACTGTTTAATCATGTCGATAAAATTACAATATAATATAAAACTGCCATAGGCAGGAGCTATTTTGATAACTTGATTCCATCATCCGTAATCAGAATAGTGCCTGCCTTATATAATTTACCGATTGCTCTTTTAAATGCATTTTTACTCATTTTAAATTCTAGCTTAATTTTCTCGGGATCAGAACCATCATTATATGGAAGGTATCCATCGGCTGCAGTTAATTTCGTTACAATCATATCTGCATCTGCGTCCATCTGAACATGAGCTTTTTCTCTGAGGCTAAGGGTTAACTTGCCATCCTCGCGGACATTGAGGACTCTTGCTTTTACGGTATCTCCGATTTTGACAGAGGTAAACACTTCGTTTTTGGGAAGCATTGCAGAATACTTGTTGTCTACAGCAACAAAGATTCAGAAGGAATCAATGTCATCATAG
>JAQZBA010000042.1 GCA_029239365.1 Herbinix sp.
TGATTATTCTCATATTTACCGGTCTGCTCATTATAACGAACATAGTCCGCACCATTGCTAAATACCGCCGCCTTAACGATTTCTCTCTGCCAAGTGCTGATACCATAGGTATCGGTAACACCATCGCTGTTGCTGTCAATTGTTAATTGTTTTGCGAGTTCATGAAGCTTATCCCAGGTCCACTCGCCATTTTTCTGCAAATCATATAGTAAATCAGGATCAAGACCTGCTTCCTCAAACAGTCTCTTATTCCAGAACACTCCTAATCCAGGTGCATCCTTCTCTTCTGAAAATGCATAGGTTGCTCCTCCAATTGTATAGGAATCGCGAATACCGGAGTTCCATTTCTCCTGTGTAAAGTCGAAGCTTGGAAGCTCATTTAACGGATAGCATAGCCCTTGCTTAATCGGTTCAGGAACCATCGCTTGATCCATAATAAAGATGTCTGCTGCCGGATCTCCCGACATTGTTGAAGTGATAAAGATCTCGGCATATTCAGCCCAACCGCCTAAGTTCACCTGCTCTAAAGTGAAATTATAGTCCTCTTGAATCTGTGCTCTATATGCTCTCTGATCCTCTTCCTTCTGAGTCACCGCTTCTGTCTCCTCCCCGGTTGACCACCAATCGCCAACTACAATATGAATACCATTCAGATTGCGCAACGGTACCGGTGTTGGAGTAGCTGACGGCTCGGGGGTTGCTTCTTCTTTCACGGGTGCGGTTGTCGGTGCTGTAGTATCCGTCTCTTCTGTCTTATTACCACAGGCTGCGAAGCTTGCAACCACCATGGATAATGTGATTAGCACTGCCCATACCTTTCTAGCATTTTTCATTACTTTCCTCCTTTCTATTGATTACCGATTCCTTACCTACATCTTAATACCCGTTTGAGCTAAGCTCTCTACAAAGCCCTTCTGTGCAACCAGGTAAATAATTAATAGCGGTGCAATAATCATAAGTGTCCCGGTAGAAATAATTGACTGCTGGAATGCAATTGACGGAATCTGTGTACGGTTACTGATTTCAGCGATATACTGAACCAGATTATCACCCAAACCACCAATCGCAACGGAAAGCAAGCCAAACTTACGTAGAAATAAGGAGGAATAGAAGGTGTCCGTCCATTGCCATACATAGGCAAATAGGAAAATTGATGTAAGCATCGGTTTTGCATCCGGAAGCATAATTACAAAGAAGGTCTTTAGCTTACCACAGCCGTCAACATACGCCGCTTCCTCAAGTTCCTTCGGTATTCCTCTGAAATATTGTCTTAACATGAATATGTATAAACCATTCTTTAGTCCCATGGCACCGGCACTCATCATAACATAGGGTGCTATAGAATTAAGCAGATTAAGCGGCTCCCCCCGTATCGCAGTAACAATTCCGAAGAGATCAAAGTATCTGAAATTCAGATACAGTGCAGTCAAAATAGTCTGTGGCGGAATCACGATGGATAGGATTACTGCGCCAAACCATAATTTCTTAAAAGGAAAGTTATATCTGGCAAAGCCATAACCAACTAAAGTTGTTGAAGCCACCTGCACCAGCGCGATTACTAAGGATACCCATAGTGTTGATAATAAAGCGGAAGGAAAATTCATTAGGGTGCTGGTTAACTCATAATTGATTGAAGCCAGATGCCGCGGGATATTAATAACTGTAGCATCATATAGATCTCTCTCTTCCATCAAGCTGATTGATATTTTATTCAAGATAGGCTGAAGAATAAGAAAGCATAATCCAAACAGCATAATCGCTCTGCAGCACTTGAATATTCCATTACCGATTTTTTGCTTCATCAGATAACCATTGGACATCCTGTTTCTTTCGCGGAAGCTTTTAAACGATTCATTTTTTACTTTATTCATTTTATCTTCTCTCTTAAACAGACGTTTCACTATAACCTCCCATGCTGCATCTTAGTATTTACCTACCCTTTGAATTAGTTTGTGCCGAGGAAGACGCAGGCACAAACTTTGAGGTGTGAATTAATTCTTTTTATTAATTCACACTAGTCATAATAGTATACCTTCTTTGAAATAATCGCAGATACGATCGCAATTATTACCGCTACTACCGCAAAATAAGACCAGGCCATTGCCGAGCTTAAGCCATACTCGACTTTTGAAACCATTGCATCCTTGATTTGAATCATTACTTCATTGTCAGTCTTAACGAAGAAGTCGATGATGGAATAGACAACATTTACAAGAATTAAGGAACTGATCATCGGGAAGGTAATCTTCCAGAAGCTTTCCCAAGCAGTTGCACCTTCGATCTTCGCCGCCTCAAACATACTGGGTGAGATGGTCTGTAAACCGGACAAGAATATAATAATCTGAATACCGGAAGCAATTGCGATATCATAAACGCGGTCAACTGCGTCAAATACATAGCTGATCGGACCGGCGCTTACACCTTCCTGTAGTATCATTTCTTTGATTGTGTCTGTAATACTCGTCAGGTTCGAGGTCTCTGCAATGATGTCCTTCATCCCCTGCATCAGGGAGTTGTTCGTCTCTAATCCTACTAATACACCGGAGGATAGGATAACCGGAAGGAAGAATATCGCACGGACCAATCCTCTTCCCTTAAATTCTTGATTCAACACAATTGCAATGAAAAAGCTGAAAATTATAGTGGAAGGAACGGAATATGCCATCTGAATTAATTCGCTGATCATATTCGGCCCGAACTCCGCATCTACGGTAAAGGCATACTTGAAATTCTGTATCTCTACAAAGGTATATGTTATACCATCCTGGAAACCGATATCACTGAAGGCCATTCGTAAGGATTGCCCCATCGGAACCAGCAGGAAGGCAAAGAAACCAATGACAAAGGGAAGGATGAATAAATATCCTGAAACCGCATTTTTAAAGACCATACTCTTTTGCTTTTTCTGTTTTGCCGTTTTCTTCATCACTGCTTACCTCCTTCCACAATATAATCCTTAGCAGGTACTTCCGTTTGGTTGTAGGTGTAAGCATTCTCGTTGTAATTGACAATT
This sequence comes from Herbinix sp., assembly GCA_029239365.1. Classification (GTDB taxonomy): domain Bacteria; phylum Bacillota; class Clostridia; order Lachnospirales; family Lachnospiraceae; genus Mobilitalea. The sequence continues at coordinate 3,014 of JAQZBA010000042.1, forward strand.
ACTCTTGTGCCATCCTCATATTCTGTCCTATAGACACCCTCTTCAAGCTTTTGATGACCTACGATATATTGATTATAGAGGTGTCCAAAGTCTTTTTTCATCCGATGATACAGTTCCTTTGTAATCTCAGACCATTCAGCAAATTCTGACGAGAAGTATTTCGTATAATTACTTTCCTGAAGCTCAAAGCTGTCTGCCTCCATGAATATGAAGTATAAGCCTGCTCCTGTTTCTGCTGTTTTCAGTAAATGTCTCTCATAATCCGAAGCAAGGTTTACTGCATCTCCGGTATAGGGAACGAGACCGTGAATTACGATTTCATAGAAGGGAACCTCTTCATCAATTATGTTATAGCCCTTGGTAGCCAGATTTAGATCAACAATCATATCAGCATAAGGTACTGCATAGATATTACCGGACTCCAGCATCATGCCATAACCATCTGAGTTCAACTGCGATAACTTTTGTGTCTGAAGCTTAAGTACCGCCTCACGACTAAGTTCTTTCTTCTCATCATAATCCGCACTTAAGATATTACCGATATCCCCAAATGCAAGGTTCGTTACACCAAGATCTGCGATATCCTTAGCGTAAGAATCCAAGTTGCTCAGATAATAACTCGGCTTAGCCAGATAATACATCTGCCGGTATTGATCCTCGCCATACCATACCGGATGATATGGATATAGCTCAACCAGCTCACGGTTTACATGCTTTGCTGAGTCCCTGATTGCCAGGAAATTATCAAAGGTTGAATTATTATTCAGGAACTGGAAGGTCGCCTGAAGATACAGTTTAACATCGTTCTCTCCCAGATGGGAAACCAACTTCTTAAAGTCTTTTTTGCTGCCAAGTTCGCTGATTAAGCTTACCTTATTCGGTGCATCATGAAGTACACCGGAATTGAACCATCCATTTAACTTAACCCTAAGGTCGCTGATACCAAAGCTTAAGAGCTGATCAACGATATCTACTGTCTCTTCATAGGTAGTCAATGCATCCGGTTGTCTGGTTGGAACACCTAGTACATGCTTGGTTCGATCAACCGCACCGATGATCTCCACTGCTACAGGCAGATCAGATTCCGTTAACTTCGTAAGCTCCGGATAGATATCCTGCATATATTCGCGATAGGAGGTAGCCATAGCGGTGTAATCCGTATCCTCAATGAAGAGATATCTCTGTGATATCACTTCCTTCGGAAGCTGTTCCTGAAACATACGAACCGTGGTATCCGATTTTGCCGATATATCCATCAACTCATTATGAATCAGATAGTAATTTGCCGCTGCGTAGTTATAGCTATGCATTCTGCCGCTGACATCTGCTTCAATAAAACCATAGGAGCTGCCCTCCTCCAGAACACAGATGAAGGAAGCCGTCTTATTACTGATACCGAATATTGGCATAGTAGCCTTAGTTTCATCAATTACAGCATCTCGGTTGATACCATAATCCCAGCCATATACATTACTGGAATAAGGATTCTGAGATTGTTTGTTGTTATTGAAATTAATGATTGCTCCGGAACCGTCCGGAACGAACATGAAACCTTCCGCCGTGCTATTGCCGGCACCAAAATATCCAAGTGGTCTAATCTCCGTGATCGGATAATCTGTCTTATATTCGATTTCCTCTAAAGGTATGGATACTAAAAGTCCATCCTCTTCTAGCTTGTATTCGATGGATACATTAAAAATTGGCTTATCCGAAGATGAGGTGGAGCTATATCTCCCCGCATCCTTATCATACTCCTCCTGATTGTATCCTACGGTGGCAAAGGCATCTTCCGCTTTTTGCTTCAAGTATTCCTGAACACCTTCACGTATCACATAAACCTTCTCCGTTGCGAGATCCGGATAAGTTGCCAATAGTTCATCCTTATTATCCTCTTCCTTCAACTTATTAATATCATAAATGCGATAACTCATTAATATCTGGTTCTGAGCAGATTTATCTAATTGAAGAAAGAATTCGTTGAAACGTGATTCGGGTACTGCTGCCGGTAATAGATAGACCTTCTCCAGATCACCTATGGTATAATTGACCTTCACACCCTTCTCTAAAAGCTCATAGTTGAAATTACCTTTTTCAATACTGGAACCAAAATTATTCATGGAGGTAGGACTACCGGATTTCGTATTGTATTTCAAGGAAATAGTTGCACTTAAATCCTTTTTATTAATCCCTGCCGCAATCGTATCGGTATCGATATCCTGTGGATTAGAATACCAGATATCACCGGTGCTTTTCATAACCACATAGAATTGTGTGGTTACCGGATCAAAGTGAAACTCTAACTTATCATTTTCGATAACAACTTCCTCTTCCTCTAATGTATCATAGGAATAGATCTCTATTTCTTCTTGTTCTACTTTCTCACTACATGCTGACAACGCACACAGCAAGAGGATATTGAATATAAGCAAAAGAAGTATTTTTCTTAGTTTCATATTGTTAAACGGCTCAGCTTGTCTGAGACGCTTTTCCCCCTTTCTATGCGGTGATTAGTAGAGCCTGAAAGCAACTTCTTTATAAAGTGAAATAAAGTAGCCGAAGCTTTGTGTGATCAAGCTGAAAAACATAACAATCAGGAAGATGATAATCATCATTCCGACAATGGTAAGAATACTGGAAAATACTGCTTTCCCCAAACTATAATCATGGACCATCATCATCGCACAAAGGACCAGAAGAACACACCAGATGGTAGCAAAGTTACTGAAGATGTAGTAATAGGAGGACTCCTCAACTGTTAGCAAATGGCTGATTAATACGAGCGGCATTCTAATCAGAATATAGGGTGTCATGGCATAAGCAGTAGCCATATAGATCTGTCCTAATTTTCCCTTACCATCCATCAGCGTTGTTAGACTCCAATTCGAGATACACCACATGGAGAATAATACAACCGTAGGGATAATCTCCATCAAGAGGTTAAAATATTCCCATTGAGGCCAGTAAAAGAGAAAGCTCGAGTAGGTCCAGGTCCAAACCTGAGTCAGCAGAACTAGGGCAAGTAGTATGGTTGCTGCTCCCTTGGAGCCTCTCTTCTCATGGGTCAAATCCCAAAAACCATCAAAAGGATGAAAAATAACATAGAGACTGTATCTCAAGGTTTTGACAAGGTGGATTAATTTATCTTTTTCAAATGCTGATTTTATGCTCATTACTTAAATACCTCCCCCTTCACAACCTTCTTTATGAAACGGATCAGCTTCGGTAATAGCAGCAGCGCCAATATGCCGGCAACCAGGTATCCGACATTTGCTTCTACCCATTCCTTACGGTATTCAGCAAAAGCTTTTGAATAATTATCAAAATCTTTCTTCGCCTTGAAATACTCCATCGCTTCACCAAATCTCTCCTGACGAAGCAATGCTCTGCCAATTCCGATGTATGCCAGGTCATAATTACCATTCATCTGTATTAACTGTCGCCAGTAATCAGCAGATTCCTCATAACGACCTTCCTTATATTCTTTCAGACCGCTATTAATTAAGGATCCGTATTCCGTCAAGGTCATTCTAGTTAAGGAAGCGGCACGATTATCCAGAATCAGTAAGTCAGTACCCATATGATCGATCGAAACCGGATACTGGAAATATCCGAACTTGTTACCAAGACCTCCAAATACATATAACAGATTGCCTTGGAAATCATAGCTGAAGACTCTTCCTCTGATTCGGTCCAGCGCATAATAGGTATCATTATCCATGGCGGTAATATCTTCAAATCTGGAAGGACCACTGACGTCTCCTCCGGTATCCCACCATAACTCTCCGATCGGTGGTTCATAACCGTTTCGGATGAGAATATCTTCCCCCAGGGAATTCAATCTTCGAATCGGTGCTGCCAAGCCATTAAAGAGATCACCAGCATCGAAGGTCGTCGTAGTTGAATAGATAAAATTATCAATATCAATACATAAGTTACTATATTCGGTTGGAACAAAAAGCTCCATTCTGGCTCTTTGTGCCTTCGTCATTAGCCTTTTTTGGATTACTTCAAATAAGCTTACCTTTACCTTATTTGCTCCGATATACTGGCTGAAGTTACCAGATTTATCAAACTCTAGAAAGCCCTTATTCACATTGGCAGCGAGGAGATATAATCTACCGGTATTGTCCACTGCACATTTAAGCGGAATAAAGTTCTGCTCTGCGGAGAAGGTATCATCCTCCGGTTTCGTGTACATCTTAATCAGCTTCAGATCATAGTCTACATGAAGCACACGATAGTTATCAGAATCACAGATAAATAGCTCATTTGCTTCATTAACGAAGATATCCTTCGGGTTAAGAAAGGTGCTCTCCGCTCCATCAATAGTTACCTTATCAATGACACGGATCAGGTTGAAGTTGCTATCCACCTCAACAATACGATTGTTACCGGAATCAACGATATAGATTGTATTCCCTCTTACAAATACAGCACCCGGATCTTTGAAATCTCCGATACCCAGGGATGATCCTAACAGTAATGCTTCCGGAGTATAGGCATCCGGAGATTCCATCTGAACATCATAAAAATCATAATTATAGGTATAGAAGGATGAATTTGCCGAAGCAACAGTCACCGGTACTGCTGTGAGTGCCATCAACAGAATACATGTAATAATTCTTTTTAACTTCGTCATGTTCTCCACCTCACTCCTTAATACCTGAACTAGCCATTGTCTCAATGATGTTATTCTGTGCCAGTACGAAGAACAACAATGGAACAATCATGATGAACAAGGTTACAGCCGCGCTAACACCGGCTCTGGCAACCTGACCGCCGCTTACAATCTGAGAAAGGGCATAGGGCAGGGTCTTTAATTCTTCTGCATAGATCAGGTTAGAGGCTCTTTGGTTCCAAAGGTTCTGGATGGAGAAGATGCATAAGGTCAGGGTAGCCGGCTTAACTAAGGGCATTACTACCTGAATGAAGATTCTTCCTTCCTTCGCTCCATCTACCTTAGCAGCTTCGATTAAAGTCATCGGGATCTGCTCCATGAACTGTTTCATCAGGAACAATCCCAACGGTGCAGCAAAAGCAGGAATGACAACAGCCCAATAGGTATCAATCATATGAAGCTTTGACATAATCAAATAGTTCGGTATCTGTGTAACATAACCGGAGAACATCAGGGCTGTTACTACTACATTGAAGAAGAATCTGCTTCCGGGGAAGCGATACTTGGATAATACATAAGCCGCCATGGAAGCTACCAGAAGGTGTCCTCCCGTACCAACTACAGTAATAAATACAGTGTTAAATATGTATCTGGAAAAGGGTACCCAGGTCTTTCCCATCAAAACAAACAGGTCTGCAAAGTTATCCATTGTTGGTTTATTAACAAAAAGCTCCGGAGGAAATAAAAAGATTTCATCCAATGGCTTAAAGGCATTATTAATCGCAAACAGCAACGGAATGAGGAAGAAGGTTCCGAAGATAATCAGTATAAAATAAACACCAAAATCTCCGGCTCTTGACCTATTCGGTTTTCTTTTCTTTAATATGCTCATCTGTTTCTTTCTCCCTTACAAAGACTTTGATCAACCAAACGCATCAAGTTCCTACTTTATTCAGTAAAGCATTGACTCCCTTCTTGGAAAGGATCATAACCAAGAAAAGAAGCGTTGCTATCGCGGAAGCATATCCCATATCAAATCGATAAGCACCATAGTCAATTAGATGCTCAACAACGGTTCTTGTTGCATAGTCCGTACTGGGAAAACCACAGAGCTGCATTGTTACTTCAGCGATACCGAAGGACTGGGTGATCGCCATAACCGCACCGAACATAAGCATGGGCTTCATATTCGGTAGAGTAATATACCATAATTCCTGCCATCTGTTCTTAATACCATCGACATAACCAGCTTCATACTGGTCCTCGCTTACGGTCTGGAGTCCGGCGATAAAGGATAAGAAGCCGCTTCCCAAGCTGGTCCAGAGGATCGCTATAATAATGACAACTTTCATGTATTTTGGGTCCGTTAACCAGTAGATTGTCTTACTGCTAATGCCCAAGTTTGTTAACAGCGCATTCGCCCAGCCATAGGAGTCACTACTGAATAAGGTGGCAAATATCATATATACCTGACCGGATATCGTAGGTGCATAGAAAATCAGCACCATAACGGATCTCAGAAATCTTGGTAATTCATGAATTAACCATGCAAACAAGAAAGACATCATATAGCCTAAGGGACCGGTAATAACCGCGAACATGAAGGTGTTCTGAATGGATATCAGGAAAATATCATCGGCTAGCAGCAGGTTGATATAATTTGTTAATCCGATGAATTGCGGCGGATTTAATACATTATAATAGGTAAAGCTGTAAAAGATCGATACAACCACAGGTGCAATAAAAAACAGGATGAACAGTATTGCATATGGAGCCAGGAATGCATATTGCACTTTATGTTTACCTATACTTTTCAGAGTATATAAGGCTTCTCTTTTCTTTCTTATCTTCCAATTATCATAATTTGAACTCATGTAAACCTTCCTCTCTTCCCAGTATGCAACTTATTCGTCACTCAAACCTAGCTCGGCACGCTTGTTTTCGATCTCTTCATTAATTGTTCTCGTATAATCAAGTAAGGTTTCTCTCGCATCCTCTTTATCATAGGTTACACGGCGGAACGCATTGATCATGTGTCTTGTAGTATAATAACCTCCGGCAACCTGGGGAATACCGATAACGGATTTCCACTGTTCCTCCATAATTGCCTTGTTATCTGTGCTCCATGCTAACTGGTCAAAAGCAACCTTATTCGCCGTTGCATATCTTGCTGAGGAGCCCATAAGGCTTTCCAGTTCGCGGGCATAACGAACATTGGTTTCTGAACTAGCCCACCATTTCAAGAAGGTCCATGCTGCATCCTTATCGTCCGCAGTGTCAAGTATCATAGAAGCACTTCCCCAGGAAGGAATATCACGGTTAATGTTGCCCTTCTCGTCCTTCACACCCGGAACAAGGGCAAAATCCCATAATCCGCGGATCTCAGGAGCAAATACACTCAGGGTGTTATAGTTAACATAATCCGCGATACCGATGGGCATCTCACCCGAACGAAAACGGTTTACAAAATCATACTTCTGAGGGAGACCATAATGGGTATACAGTCTGGTATAAAATTCAAATGCAGCAACGGATCTTTCCGCATCCAGCAAGCATCTTGAGGCATCCTCAGAATACAGCTGTCCGCCGTATTGATATACTAAGGAAAGCATTGCGGAATAATCCGGATTCACTTGGTTATTGATTACTCTCTCTGTGGACGGAATAGCAAATTGCATGTTGTTCTTCTGTAAGACAGGTAACAATGCAATTACCTCCTCCCAGGTCTCGGGTAGCTCTACACCGATATCCTCGAGAATGTCCGTCCGGTAAAACATAACGTTAAAGTTCTGTGTCTCCGGCAAACCATAGATACCGCCTTCGAATTCAAAGGGGACCAATGCTTCTTCATAATATTCCGAAGTAACTTCTTCAAAATCAACGAACTGAGTCAAGTCACAGGAGGCACCACGCAGGGCATAATTCACGGGAACATCGCCGGTTACGGTTAATGCAATATCCGGACCTGTTCCTGCAACGACTGCCGGTAACAGGGTGTCAGCACTTACAAGCTTTACATTAACTCCTATGCCGGTCTCAGGGGTAAAGGTATCATCAATCATGCTCTTAAGAATCGTTGACTGATCACGGCCGGATAGCAGCCATACATCAAGTACCTCACCACCTTCATAGACATTACCAAGGGTGGAATAATCCTCGAAGAAGGAAGCGACAAAGGATTTTAACTCATGGCCAACCTTACCGAAGAAAGTCTCGTCAACATTCGGAAGCTCGCCTCCATCCGCACATACATAGACAAAGTCAACATCGAGCTGGGAATTGCTCAAGTTTAAGATCGAGGTTCCTAAAGAGCTAATGTTCTGTTTGAAGTTCTCCATCGTTCTCGGAATTGCATCCGGATTCGAGGTAAATCGTTGCAGCTGTTTCGCAAGGTTATCTGCTACGGCTGTCTCAGAACCCTTCTGACCTGTATATTCTGTCAATTGTACAACGATATCATCAAGGTAATCTGCTTCCTCAGCCATCGCAGTGATTACTTCAGGATAGATCTTATCAATACGGTAATCTCTGTAAGCATCCGGCTTGGTTCCTGTAACCACCAGAATCTTGCGGTACATTGCATTCAAGCGATATACACTGTCTTCAATCTGGTTAAGGATCTTACCAAGATCACCAAGACTGACCTCTAAACGAATTGTATGAGTTCCCTTGGTTAACGGTATCTGATAAGGTGTTCCCTCTTCATCCTCTAACGTATATAACTTCCACTCAGTACTATACCTGAATTGAAGTGTAGCGGCTTCTTCAAAAGGGGTTACTCCGTCAATATAAACCTTACGATTGGATACCATACCTCGGTTATAGTTCTGTCTACTCTTGAAAGAAATATTATAAAGACCATCCTCCGGTACTGTAACATCCCATTCAATCCACTGTCCTGCTACTCTCCAGGCATCACCGCCGATGTTATTCAGCTTAATCTTCGAAGCACTATAAGGCTCTGTATTAGAGGAAGCACGGTCGAAGTTCGCGTATAAGGTAGGGGAGGAGCGGAAGGTAGCATCTTCGCCCTGTACTTTGTTGAAGTACTCCAACTCGGTATTCTGATATAAATTCAATTCATATCCTGCTATATATTCATCGTAGCTAAGTAGATCCGCTACCTGTCCTATCACCATATCGCTAATTGCTACCGGCTCGCTGGTAGCTTCAAAGCGGATCACATTCTCACCTTCCTTAAGGTAAAACTCATAGGGCTCAACTTGATAGCCCATAAAATCCTTGAAGTAAGTCGCTTCCCATCTAGGAGCTTCCTTCTGGGAAGGACGGATCTCGTTTCCACGGTTATCCTGGGTAATCTCTTCTCCATCCGTCCATACTCTGGAGAAGGTGAGTGTATCAGCGCCTGAGAAGGGTATCTCACCATTTATGTATAAAGCTCTCTCAATATCGATGCCTTTTGATGCAATTGGATAATATCTCATATAAAAATTGTACAAACCGGCTTCCGGAACTGTAATTGTCCATTCTACAAATCCGTCCTCCTGCGATACCAAGACATTGTCTTCTCCTTCATACTCCTTCAAGGCTTCAACCTTATCACTTGCGGAATAGTTAAGTAGATCAACAACGATCTCAGCCTCCGGGCGAGTAGCCTCCTTGTAATTGTCAAGGTACAAAGCATAGGTATCATCTCTCCCGATATCTCCGATTTCTTCTGCTGATACTTCCACCGGATTCTCATCACTTGCTTCAAAACGGTCATTCGCAATCTTAACGTATATTGAGTAGCCAATCATGGCTAACACCAATATCAGTATGATGTAGAAGCTTTTTTTCTTAAAAATTGACAAAACTGACATACCAGGTTCCTTCCCTCTCTTTGTACATATTGCATAGAAATGATGAAATTGTAATGGATTTTTCTCTATAATCTTATACTATATCAAACTTTGCTTTTTGACCTATCATATCTTGCTACAATAATATCATCTTTTGCGATTCTAATTCCACTTTAATCCAATATTATAAAATAATTCATTGAGTTAACAAATTCTGTTTACAAAAGAATAAGTTTATATTAAAATATAATTCGTAAGATTGATATCATTTCACCAATGAAAGGATTGATATTTACGATTCATTTCATATATTGTACAAAATATTTTATTGGTTGTCGCACGAAAGAAAATAGCAATATTTATCATCTTAAAACAAGGGTTTATAGCAATAATCATCATTTAGTGAATACTATTAAGCAACTCAAAAGCAATAAATATCGAAAGGATGCGGTGTTACAGAGATGAGAATCCTGGATGGAATTTATGAAAAGGTAGATTATCAGAATAATACTTCGATTCTGCTTCATATCAACAGTGAGGTAGATAATTATTCTGTCCATTGGCATACCGCAATTGAGATGATTATGCCAATTGAGAATATTTACACCATCAATATCGGGAAAACTGCCTATGTTTTACGCGAGGGAGATATCCTGATTATTCCTCCCGGCGAATTGCATGAACTAATTGCCCCCTCCCAAGGTCTTCGCCGAATCTTGCTGTTTGACTTTTCCCTCATAAGCAATCTGAAGGGCTTATCTAATATCTTAACTGTACTGAATCAACCTAGGCAGATCACACCTACCACAGCTCCGGATATTCATTCTCAGCTAGTCCGACTGTTTGATGAGATTACCTATGAATACCGCAGCAGAAACACCCTGCGGGAAGCAGCAATCTATGCGTTGATTATTCAAATGTTTGTTACTACCGGGCGTAAATATATGAACACCGAGAATCTGTTTCCGGATGTAAAACTGAATAAGCAACGGGAATATATTGAGAAATTCAATGTAATATTTGAATATATTAATAACAATTATTCTGAAGACATCACATTGGATACGATAGCCGATGTCGCAGGCTTCAGCAAATTCCATTTTTCAAGGTTATTTAAGCAGTTTACGGATATGTCCTTCTATGATTACTTGAATCAGAGAAGAGTGAAAGAAGCGGAGAAGCTTCTTCTCGACCCCAATCTTTCTATTACAGAAGTAGCAATGCGTTCCGGTTTTTCCAGTATTGCTACCTTCAACCGTGTATTCAAAAGCTTCAAAGAATGCACTCCTACCGAGTTTAAAAATCTGTATCGCAGAAGAAATCACACTCACGATTGATTGCACAAGCAATGCCTTACAGAAAAGCGGTTCCTATGTCATTCCCTTTTTTCATTGAGCATTTTTCTTTCCTTTTTTAAAAAGCAAAAAGCCTGCTATCCCAGCAGGCTTTTTGCTTTCTTATCTATTCGTATTTACTCCAGATTTCTATATTCCATCCAGTCAAAGTCAGCGTAGTTACTACTCGCTGCCCCATTCGAAGAACAGTACAATCCCATCGTTGTTCCTACGAAGCCTCCGGCGATATCGGTACTCAGCATACTCGCATCAATCCCTGCCTTCACCGGGATATAATTCGTACCCTCGAAGCTATAGGAAAATATCAACATTTGCTGTTTTGCCGTGATGCGAAGAAGAAGCTCTTGATTAGACGAATTCATGTTTTCACAGGGAACCTGTCCAACCACCTCTTCCTTACCCTCGAAGCAACGTACCAATATCATCGTCTTAACTCCACCCAGCAGGGTACATACAAATCGGTAATGGTAGTGATTGCTTTGAAGAAGGACAAGTCCTGCTTCCTGTTGCTCATTCTCAGGGGTAAACTCCATCTTAGTCTCCAGAATATAACTCATACCGGTCTGACGAACTCCCAGATAGCTCGGATTCACACGCTCCAACATTCGCTCCGGTGCCAATTGCATTCTAAGATAGCCCTTTCTTGCACTCAGGCTATAGCTAGCGGGGTTTGGATTACGCAAATAGATGAAATGATAAGGCAGACTCTCCCCATCAAATTCCTCTCGCTCCGGAACGGGCTCCACTGAGAACTTTGGCAGATTCGGCACCTCCACGGTATCCTCTAAGAGTCCGATACCACGGTTAACAACAGGCCAGCCATTTTCCCAGGTCACCGGAACCAGGAAGGTCTCCCTGCCAAGATTACGGTAATAGCCACCATAAGGTCTGGAGGCCAGAACCACCATATAGGTCTCTCCGTTCTGTGTCTCCACAAGATCTCCATGTCCTACATTTACAATCGGATAGTCATTCCCTAAGTGTCTATGGGTCAGGATCGGATTACACCGATGACCGGTGAACGGCTCTTTTAGGCTGGTCCCTACTGCAATGGTAACTGCGTGCTCATGACCCGTACCGCCTTCTGCTATCATTAGGTAGTATCTGCCGTACTTTTTATAAAGATGCGGGCCCTCAGGCCACACCGTGTCACGAAGCGCTCCATGCCAGATCGGATAGGAATCTCCGACTAGCCTCAGCGTTACCAGGTCCAGTTCTTGAACATAGATCTCGTTGTCACCAAAATATCTGTGGTTTTCTCTTCGATCCTTTGTTCCCGTATAATAACACTTTCCATCATCATCAAAAAACAAGGAAGGATCAATTCCACCGGAACCAAGGTAGACGGGATTGGACCACGGTCCTGCCGGATCCTTAGAAGTAACGATAAAATTACCACCATGCGTTACATTGGTTGTAATCATATAAAAGGTCCCTTTATGATATCGTAAGGTTGGCGCATAGATCCCGCCGGAATGGTCCGCTCCGGTCAGATCAATCTGTTCCTCTCTGTCTAATACATTACCAATCTGCTTCCAATGCACTAAATCCCTGCTATGAAAAATAGGTACCCCAGGGAAATAAGAAAAGGTCGAGTTAACCAGATAATAGTCTTTCCCAACCCTACAGACAGATGGATCGGGATAGAACCCAGGTAATATCGGATTAGCTACTCTAGCTCTCATTTTGTCTCCTCCACTCAGTTATTGACTTTCTTCTCACTAACATTCACCAATATATTGCTATCATTCTACTTACTTTTTGCTTTCTACTGCATATGATATAGTAACACTCTTCATGAGGTGCTTTCTATGCCAAAAAGCTGGGTCTATGAACCGATAACATCCCATTATGATGCATTACTATTCTATAATGCCATGAAGAGGCACTATGACCCCTTCTACTATATACCAATTTCTGTTGCAAAGCGCGAAGAAATTGGAACAAAATATCGCTTTTTATGTATTGCTCGTGATAGAAGCAACCCGGAACAAGCCTCTCTGTTTGCCAAAATTGAACTATATAAGCCCCCTGTAGGCATTCCTTATGCTACCAGTCTGTACAGGATATCACCGGAGGTCTGGTCATAAATACACAGAAAAAGCCATCCTATATACCAAAGCCATCTACAGTAATGTTATCAAGCACAGCACGCTTGTAGCATGCTCACTACGCTTTATTATATTATGAATGAAGTACATTCATAATCGTC
>JAQZBA010000043.1 GCA_029239365.1 Herbinix sp.
GTAAGTCAGCAAAACAATCCGGTAATAAGCAAGTGACTTCCAATGCGAGTGCTTCCAAGCAGTCGGCATCAAAACAACAGGCTAACAAGCAAACTTCCTTAGGGAAAGCAGCAGATAAGAATAGTATAAATAGGAAAGCAGCAGATAAGAATTCGGTAGATAAAAGTACAGTTGATCAGAAATCAGCTGTTATGAATACAATAGATCAGAGTACAGTAGATCAGAAGTCAGCGGTTGAGGATACAATAGATCAGAATACAGTTGGCCAGAATAAGATCGATAAGAATTCATCTGTTAAGAATACGGTAAATCCAGGAGCCGGTAAGCCGGTTGCAAACAATACAGATATGAAAGCACATATAGAGATAAAGCCTCAGGTTGGAGGATTAGCTTATACCGGTAAGATTGAGAACGAGAAAGTTTCTCTCCAGGCTGTAGGACTAGACGGCAAGAAACCTCAGTTAGAGGCACAGACTGTAAAGCATGAGGAGCATCATAACACGATAGGACGTAATATGGGCATGGCTCCGGTCACCTTTAAGCCGAATATTAAGGTAAAAGAGGACGAAGAGGACGATGAGATTCTTAAGGCCCTTGATAAGTTCTTCGATGATACTAAGAAAGAACGTTAGCGTAGCGAATTGGAATCTTACGTTAAGGTTTATAGAAGTTTTTACAACAGGTTGTGAGGAATGTGAATGAGCACATATAAACAATTACTTCAGACCGGCCGTGAATTACTGAAACAGCAAGGGATAGCAGATGCCGATGTGGATGCATGGTATCTGCTTGCCCATGTTTTCAGGATAAAACGGACGGACCTATTACTAAAAGGAGATCTGCCGGTAGAGGAACATCTGAAAGATCAATATCTTCAGTTATTACGCCGACGGGCAGGTCATACTCCCTTACAGCATATCACCGGGACCCAGGAATTCATGGGCTTGGAGTTTAATGTGAGTGGGGACGTCCTGGTTCCGAGACAGGATACTGAGATACTGGTGGAAGAGCTTCTGAAGGTGTGCGAGAATAAGTCGGTACTTGATATGTGTACCGGGTCCGGCTGTATTATTATCAGCCTTGCGAAGTTAGGCGAATTAAGCCGGGCAGTTGGTGTGGATTTATCATCAAAGGCACTAACCATTGCAAACGGGAATGTTCTTAAGCATAAGGTGAAGGTTGATTTAATACAAAGTGATCTTTTTGAGCAAGTAAAAGAAAGCTTTGACATCCTGGTATCCAATCCACCCTATATCCCTTCCGAAGAAATTCGGGATTTGATGCCGGAAGTAAGGGATTACGAACCTCTCATGGCCCTAGATGGAAGTGAGGATGGACTTGAGTTCTATCGAAGAATTAGTCATGAGGGTATGAGCTTCCTTAATCCTGGTGGTCTGATTTTCTATGAAATAGGACACAATCAGGGTGAAACTGTGAAACAGATCCTGATAGAGGAAGGTTTTACAGACGTTATTATAAAGAAAGATCTTAGCGGGCTTGACCGAGTGGTGATAGCAAAAAGATCATAAATAGTATGGAGGAAAGATAGATATGTTTGATAAATTAGAGGATCTTCTGATTCGCTTTCGGGAAATTGAAGATGAGATGATGAGTCCTGATGTCCTGAATGATCAGAATAATTATAAGAAGCTTCGTAAGGAGCATTCCGACCTTAGTGAAATTGTTGAGAAGTATAAGGAATATAAGACGAATCAGAAAAGCATTGAGGAGAGTCTGACCTTATTAGATGAGGAAAGCGATGAAGAACTTCGTGAGTTAGCGAAGGAAGAATTAAATGAATGTAAGCAACGGGTTCCCAAGTTAGAAGAGGATCTTAAGATTTTATTGCTGCCCAAGGACCCCAACGATGATAAGAATGTTATTGTCGAAATCAGAGGCGGTGCCGGTGGTGATGAGGCAGCGTTATTTGCAGCGGAGCTATATCGTATGTATGTAATGTATGCAGAGCGCTACCGTTGGAAGATCGATGTCATGAATATAAATGAGAATGGTATCGGTGGCTGTAAGGAAGTAATCTTTATGATTAATGGTAAAGGTGCTTACTCTAAGCTTAAATATGAAAGTGGTGTACACCGTGTACAACGTGTTCCTGTAACAGAATCCGGCGGACGTATCCATACATCTACTTCAACCGTAGCAATTATGCCGGAAGCAGAAGAAGTTGATGTTGAATTAGATATGAATGATTGTAAATTTGACGTATTCCGTTCCTCCGGTAATGGTGGACAGTGCGTTAATACAACGGATTCAGCGGTTCGCTTAACCCATGCTCCAAGCGGTATCGTAATCTCCTGCCAGGATGAGAAGTCCCAGCTGAAGAATAAGGATAAAGCGATACGTGTACTTCGCGCTAAGCTATATGATTTGGAGTTAGAGAAATCTCGTAGTGCGGAAGCAGAAGCTAGAAAGAGTCAAGTTGGTACTGGCGATCGTTCTGAGAAGATTAGAACCTACAATTTCCCTCAGGGACGTGTAACGGACCATAGAATCAATTTAACCATGTACCAGATTGATAAGGTTATGGATGGAGATTTGGATTTTGTGATAGACAGCTTAACCGCAGCCGATCAGGCAGCGAAGCTGAGTAATCTTCAAGAGGCCTAGAACAATATGAAACAGAAGGCGATCATCAGTAGTATGAGTAATGCCCAGGTGAAGAATCTAACCTTGCTTCAGAAGAAGGCGAAGGAGAGAGAGGAACAAGGCATATTTGTTATTGAAGGCATCAAGATGTTTGAAGAAGCCAGGGAGGCCGGACTTCTTAAGAAAGTCTATGCCTCAGAAAGCTTTTACCTGGAGAAGCTTCAGGAGAAGCCGAATTATTTTGATGATTTGGATTATGAGATATTAACTGACCAGGTATATAAAGAGGCATCCGACACAAAAACCCCTCAAGGCATAATGGGAACGGTACAAAAAGCACAGTATCAACTGGAGCAAATGCTTCAAAATCCCAACGCCTGCCTATTACTGCTGGAAGACATCAGGGACCCGGGGAATCTGGGAACCATGATACGGACAGCGGAGGGAGCCGGTGTCACAGGTATTATACTCAGTGATTCTTCTGTGGATGTATATAACCCGAAGGTGATTCGAGCAACCATGGGCTCAATTTACCGCATGCCCTTTTATCAGGCTGAGGACTTTTATGAAGTCTTGGCTCAGATAAAAGATCGGGGAATAGAAATATATGCAGCACATCTTCAGGGAATCTCCTATGATACAGAGGGAAGCTTTCGTAGAAGATGTGCTTTTTTAATTGGCAACGAAGCAAATGGTTTATCGGAACAAGCTTCCACGCTTGCAGGGACCTTAATTAAAATTCCCATGGAGGGTAAGGTGGAATCTCTTAATGCGGCGGTTGCGGCAGCGATTCTCATGTATGAAGCAGCAAGGCAGAGAAGAATGTGAATAATGTGAATTGAAAATCAAATTCACATGGGAAGAACTATGAAGTTCGCCCATAGGAGCGAACTCCTTGTTCTTCCGGGTTTTTGCTGTGATAAAAAGCAGCCCGATCGCCCATTGGAGTGATCTCCGCTTAGCTACATCATGTAGTATAGTGATGACTTATTTTATCGCAATATCTGAGAAGAATTATAGTAGGATAAGACTTGCTTATCACTTTGATAAATATTACACTAACATAAGTTTATATAGGATGATTCTATAATGTGATACTATAGCTTTATTATTGACTGATAATAATCTAAATGGCAGTATCATTAGGGAGATGTTCGTTATGGCAATTGATGTTTTTAATCGTACGGAGAAAAAGTTCATAATAACGGACGAGATATATCGAGCAATAAAGCCTCTGCTGGAGGAGTATATGGAGCTCGATGCCTATAGCCGAATCGGGGATTTTTATACAATTTGCAATATCTATTATGATACTCCGGATCATGCAATCATTCGAAAATCGATCGAAAAGCCGATATATAAAGAGAAACTTCGGCTTCGAAGCTATGGCGTTGTAGGACCCAAGGACAAGGTTTACCTAGAGATTAAGAAGAAGTATAATGGGAATGTCAACAAGAGGCGCACCGCCATGTATTTGGAGGAAGCCTATCGATACATAGGAGAGCATCAGCGTCCCAATGCTAAAAAGCTGATTGGCGAGCAGATTCTGAATGAACTTGATTATTTTATCTATCGTTATCCTGAGCTGGAACCAACACTGTTCCTTTCCTATGATAGAAATGCGATGTTTGGAATGGAAGATCCGAGTTTTCGTATTACCTTTGATACAAATATCAAAACGAGGCGCCATGAAGTAGGACTTGATCAAGGAATTTATGGGGAACAATTGTTGCCGGATGGACTGTGGGTTATGGAAGTTAAGATAACGAATGCAGTACCGCTTTGGTTTGCTAAGCTTCTATCAAGCTATCATATTTATCCTACTACGTTCTCTAAATATGGCGAAGAATATAGACGAGCCTTACAGCGGGGTGAGATTTATCCTGCCAAGAGAAGCAGTGACAAAATAAAGTGTATTTAGGGGGAAGGTCATGTCTGATACAGGAACAATGTTTGACACAATATTTGAGGATTTATCCTTAACTTCGGGGTTATCGATCAGCATTAGCTCAGTACTAATATGTATCGCGGTATCCTTATTACTTGGGGTTGTAATTAGTGGCGCTTACTTTTTTACAACGCCTAGAAAAGACCGTTCCGCTAGCTTTGTTTTAAGCTTGGTCATACTACCTACTATCGTCGGCGTTGTGATTATACTGATCGGTGGTAATCTTGCAAGAGCATTTTCTATGGCCGGTATCTTTACGATTGTAAGATTTCGAAGTGTGCCGGGAGATTCTAAGGATATCACCTTTGTATTTTTGTCAATGGCAGAGGGACTGGCTACTGGATTAGGTTATCTTGCCTTAGGCGCAGTCGTTGCGGTAGTAGTCGGAGCTGTAATCGTTCTGGTGAATAAGTCCGGTTACGGAGTAATGAGACAGAAAGAGAAGAAACTAAGAATTACGATCCCGGAGGATATGAATTATCAAGGCGCCTTTGAGGACATATTCACAAAATATACCAATTATGCTGAGATACAGAAGGTTAGGACCAGTAATATGGGAACCTTATTCGAATTAAGCTACGATATCATCCCAAAGGCAGAAATGAATGAAAAAGAATTCATTGATGCCCTCCGCTGTCGTAATGGTAACCTGTCAATTCAACTGAGTATCAAGGATAATAAGGAACAGCAGCTGTAGAGCAGTGTGTTATCGGATTTCGTACATCCTGTAGGTTAATAGAGTGAAAGGAAGAGTTAATATACTTACCTGCCCGTTAAATGGTGAACTATGGAAAGTATAGGGACTCTTTTTTGTTATAGAATAGTATGATTTTCCTGTGTCAGGTAAAAATTAAATTATAATTAGAAAACAACCCATTCTATTGTAGAAAACCTGGAAAACATTTAAAATATAGGAAACAGATAAAGAAAGGGGGAATTAAGTTGACGAACTCGATTTTGTGGCTTATTATTCTCGCGATACTAATTTTTATCGAAATACTCACACTTGGTCTGACAACAATTTGGTTCGCAGGTGGAGCATTGATTGCTTTTATAGTATCTCTATTCTTTGATAACCTGCTGTTAGAGATAATATTATTTCTTGTAGTATCCATGGTTTTATTATATTTTACCAGACCGTTAGTGTTAAAATACTTTAACCCCAGAAGGATAAAAACAAATTATGAAGGAGTAATCGGGAAGGTAGTCATAGTTACCATCACGATTGATAATATGAACGCTGTCGGACAGGTCGTAGTAGATGGACAGGAATGGTCTGCTAAGGCACTGGATGATGTTGTGATAGAGAAGGGAACCAAGGTAAAGGTAAGTGGTATTTCAGGGGTAAAATTAATCGTAAGTGTAGTTAGGGAGGAGCAATAATATGGGTTTAGGACAAATTCTTGTAATTGTATTAGTTATTTTGATCTTACTTATTGTAGCATCGAGTATCCGGATCGTTCCACAGGCCAATGCATATATCCTGGAGCGCCTCGGTGGATATCAGTCGACCTGGGAAGTTGGTATTCATGTTAAGTTGCCATTGATTGATAAAGTGGCAAAGAGGGTTCTATTGAAGGAACAGGTAGTGGATTTTGCACCGCAACCGGTTATTACAAAGGATAATGTTACAATGAAGATTGATACGGTGGTATTCTTTCAGATCACAGACCCGAAGCTATTTGCCTATGGTGTGGAGCATCCTTTGATGGCAATTGAGAACTTAACAGCTACGACACTGAGAAACATTATTGGCGACCTGGAACTGGATGAGACCTTAACCTCCAGAGAGATCATTAATACCAAGATGAGAGTGTCTCTGGATGTAGCTACGGATCCATGGGGAATTAAGGTTACAAGAGTAGAGCTAAAGAATATCATTCCTCCGGCGGCCATTCAAGATGCCATGGAGAAACAGATGAAAGCGGAACGGGAAAGAAGAGAATCGATCCTGATTGCAGAAGGTCAGAAAAAATCCGCAATTCTTGTGTCGGAGGGTAAAAAGGAATCCGCAATTCTTGATGCTGAAGGTGAGAAATTAGCTGCAATTCTACGTGCTGAAGCGAAGAAGGAAGCAACAATTCGTGAGGCAGAAGGGCAGGCAGAAGCAACAATTAAAGTTCAAAAGGCAATGGCAGAAGGCTTGCGCTTCCTTAATGAGGCAGCGCCTACCCCAGCAGTAATTCAACTTAAAAGCCTGGAAGCCTTTGCTAAGGCAGCCGACGGTAAGGCGACTAAGATTATTATTCCTTCCGATATCCAGGGTCTGGCAGGTATGGTAAAGGCTTTAACAGAAGTTGGTAAGGATGATGTGAATCAATAAGGAATGATTTAATCAAGGATAAGAAATGCTGCAGACGGGTAGAAGGCTTATTGACAAGCGATATCTGGCTGCGGCATTCTGTATATACACGATCGCGCACACGAACCGAAGAAGCTCGCAGATCGTGCATCTTCAGGTTTGCGGCAGGATTATGATGGCTGGTTCATACCAAGGTAAGGCAATAATTCACTCACATTAGTATAATTGCACAAAAGAAGATGCCGGGATTAAGAAAAAATTAAGATTTTAACGCTTGATAATCTGGTTGTGTTGAGCTATTATAATTCTGACTTAGATGATAGTGTGAATTAATAAAAAACATTAATCCACACTACATAGTTTGTGCCTGCGAAATCCTCGGCACAAACTAACACAAAGGGTAGGCATGTTAGGATAGCAGCAATTTGCATATGTTCGTGTTTACTGTATTTTATGGAGGCTTTATGAAAAAGTTAAAAGATATTATTGCATCCCCATACTTTATTACCTTCTTATTCGCGTTTAAGATGATGGTGTACTATTCTCTGATTAATGTTAATCGGATGGAAATCGTCATGATCATTCTTAGCTTGATTGTATGGGCAGCTATTTTTACGTGTTTTGGCAGAAGCGGTCTGAAAGGAAAAAGAGGAATCTTTTTGACTGTATATTTTCTACTCAGCTTACTGATGTTTGCAGATACGATGTATTATAATTATTATAATCAGACCGTATCCATTCGCCAGCTATGGCAAGCGAAGAGTGTTGCCGCAGTTCCTAAGAGCTTTCTTGCTACCTTGATACCGGCAAGCTTTCTGTTGTTTTTGGATATCCCCTTTGCATATTATAGCTTTAAGAAATATGCAACCAAGGAGATACTACAGAAGCTCTATCCCTGGAGAAAGTTGAAATATGTTCTCTATGTGTTTACAGCTCTGATTATTACTTTGATTGTAAATCCTTTTCATTCGGCAGCGATTGAGCGCGTAAACAGTATGGAGTTCTTCACGAGTCATGTTACGGATATCTATGAAACGATCTCCGATAATCTGGACCAGGAGGAGATGGAGCAGGAGGAGATCCTTGAGGTGCTGGAGGAAGTAGCTCCCGAACCCATTGTTCCGAAATATCACGGAATTGGAGAAGGAAAGAACCTGATTGTAATTCAGTTGGAAGCAGTTCAGGATTTTGTAGTCGGCGCTGAGTACGATGGGCAGGAGATTACTCCTAATTTGAATCGATTGATTGAAGGCGATACCTTATATTACAATCAATATTATACCAATACCGGTAAGGGGAATACTGCCGATGCTGAATTCTCCAGTATGAATAGCTTGTATCCGGTAGATGATGGTGAGAGCTATCGTCTCTATCAGGACAATACCTTCCATGGTTTGCCCTGGCTTATGCGTGAACAAGGATATTATTCCTTTGCAATTCATGGTTTTGAAGGTGAATTCTGGAACAGAGAGAGTGCTTATCCGAATCAAGGCTTCCAGAATTATTATAGTATGGAGGATCTGAATCAGGAAGAAATGATTGGTATGGGTATCTCAGATAAGTCGATGTTCAAGCAGTTAGTATCAATCCTGCAGGAGCAGACGACCAATTTCTTTACCTTTGCTATTACCTTGTCGAATCACCATCCTTTCGATATTGAAGACAAGTATCGTACCTTAACCTTAAGCGAAGCAGACGAAGAATCAAAGTTCGGTGATTATCTGCAATCCGTTCATTATACCGATGAGGCTATTGGTCAGCTGATCGCTGATTTGAAAGCGGCGGGCCTTTATGAGAATACAGTCATTGCACTTTATGGTGATCATCACGGCTTAAATTGTGGCATGGAAGAGATCACAGACCAGATGAATGCTATGTTGGGAAGGACGTATGATTATGATGAGATGCTGAATGTTCCTCTGATTATCCATGTACCGGGAAGCGGAGTGAACCAGACCTACAGCGTTACCGGTGGACAGGTAGATTTTATGCCAACCATAGCGAATATTATGGGACTGGACTTGGATGAGACTTTTGTCGTTGGACAGGATATATCCAATGCAACGGAAGGCTTTGTAGCATTTACTACTTATCTATTTGAGGGCTCCTTTGCCACCAGTGATATTATCTTCGAGATCTCTAGAGAAGGTATTTTTGAAGGTAGCCGTGCTTGGAAGATTGGAACGAATGAGGTGGTTGATGCTGCTCTCTATCAGAAAGAATATGATAAAGCGATACTTCTTAAGACAACCTCCAAGGAGATACTGGAACAGAATCTAATCGCTGATTTTATTACCCACGAATAATTCATAGATACTGGTTTTCTATGGAATACATCAAGAGCTGTCATAGAACGAAAGAAAATCGTTTATGGCAGCTCTTATTATTTATCTTGACAAATATACAAAATTATCATAATGTATAAATACACAAAATAAAGCATAAATATAAATGTATATTTTGCTCACCTATAGTAACAAGATAAGAATACGAATCATTTTGGGAGCTGTAGTAAGGCAGCTGATAGGAGGATATTATGAATTTAAAAGGACGTAGCTTGTTAACCTTAAAGGATTTTACCCCGGAGGAGATTGAATATCTCATTGACTTGGCAGCAGACTTAAAGGCTAAGAAAAAGATTGGTATCACAGGAACAAGTCTTAAGGGCAAGAACATTGCCATGATTTTTGAGAAGCCTTCGACAAGAACGCGCTGTGCATTTACTGTGGGTTGCGTAGATGAGGGTGGATATCCCGAATACCTGGGTAAAAACGATATACAGTTAGGACATAAGGAGAGTATTGAGGATACCGCTCGTGTCCTTGGAAGAATGTTTGACGGAATTGAGTATCGTGGCTTCCAACAGGAGACAGTTGAGAAATTGGCACAGTATAGTGGTGTTCCGGTATGGAATGGTCTCACTGATGTGGATCATCCCACGCAAATTCTAGCTGACTTCTTGACTTTGAAGGAGCAGTTTGGTAAGCTTAAAGGGTTGAAGCTGGTATTTGTCGGTGATGGCCGTAATAATATGGCGAATAGCTTAATGATCGGATCCTCAAAGATGGGTATTGATTTTATCATACTGGCTCCGAAGGAGCTGTGGCCGGACCAGGATCTGATATCTACCTGTGAGGAGTATGCAAAAGCTTCCGGCAGTAAGATAGTCATCTCGGATGAGCTTACATCAGTAGAGGGAGCAGATGCCATTTATACCGATGTATGGTGCTCCATGGGTGAGGAAGATAAGGCAGCAGAGCGAATTGCGATCTTAAAGCCTTATCAGGTAAATGATGCATTATTTGCCCTCACCAAGAAGGCGAATACTATATTCCTTCATTGCCTACCGGCAGTTAAGGGCAAGGAAGTAACAGAAGAGCTGTTTGAACGTCATGCAGAGGTAGTGTTCGACGAGGCAGAGAACCGTATGCATACCATCAAAGCAGTGATGGTCGCTACAATAGGAAATAGATAGACTGAGGTGTTATAACGTGAGCAAATTCATGAAGCAGTTAAAGGAATATCAAGCACAAAGCAATAAAATCAATATCACTGATTTGATTAATGTTGTTGCGGGTGTAACTTTGCTCGTTTCCCTGGTACTTATTTTTCAACATCCTACCAATCGTTATGCCATCTTGGCTGCATGTCTATCCGGCGGTTTGATGAATATATTAACTGGTGTGAAGCAGATGAAAGACCCAAAGCGAAAGACAATGGGTATGAGTTTTCTTATGATGGGAGCTATCGTAATCCTTCTTGGTTTTATCATAATGAATATGCTTTAGACTAAATCTTAAAGCAGGAATATTAGCTTTATATGGAGGAATGTTATGTATCAGGATAAGGTTGTGTTATGTGCGAGTAGTGCTTATGAGAAGAAATTCTGGTTGAACGACGATTTTGAGGCGTTACCGGATCAGATAAAGCAGGAGCTAAAGATCATGAGTGTATTATTCACCGAAGATATCGGTGGAATTCTGTCAATGGAGTTCGATGAGGATGGTACACTCGTCATGCGAGTTGATTCGGAAGAGAGTGATTATCTCTATGATGAGATTGGCAGTATCTTAAAGATTAAGCAGCTTCAAAGAGAGAAAGTAGAGCTGCTGGAGGCTTTAGAGCTATATTATAAAGTGTTCTTCCTTGGGAAGAATGCTTCAGATCTTATATAAATTAACTTTCGCATTGTTTATTGAGAAGCTTAACCGGCTTTATGGAGGATTTGATTATGTTATTAGTTGTAGATGTTGGAAATACCAACATAACCTTAGGTGTATTTGAAGATAATAATATGAAGGCGAGCTTTCGATTGACTACCAATACAGCGCGAACCTCGGACGAATATGGCTTAGTGCTGCGCGATTTATTAATGGCGCGAAATATTAAGATTGAGGAGATCTCAGCAGTTACGATTGCAAGTGTAGTACCGAAGCTGATGTATTCCTTAACCTCAGGTATTATCAAATATTTAGGAATAACTCCATTGATCGTAGGCATTGGGACTAAGACCGGTATTAAAATCGGAGCAGTGAATCCGAAGGAAATCGGAGCTGATCGCGTCGTAGACGCAGTTGCTGCTTATGAGATCTATGGCGGTCCGGTGTTGGTAATTGATTTTGGAACAGCAATTACTTATGATCTAATTACAGAGGATGGCTCCTTTATTGCGGCAGTTACTTGCCCTGGACTAAGGATAGCTGCTAATGCCTTATGGACAGATACAGCGAAGCTACCGGAGATAGAGATTGCGATGCCGGATACGATCCTTGCTAAGGATACTGTAACTAGTATGCAAGCGGGTCTGGTCTTTGGCTGCATTGGTCAGACAGAGTATATCGTTAAGAGAATGTTACAGGAAGCCGGTATTGAGAAGTGCAAAGTAATTGCAACCGGTGGACTCGGTAAGATTATCTCTGATGCAACTGAGGTAATTGAGGTGTACGATCCTAATCTGACACTGAAGGGCTTAAAGATTATAAATGATAAGAACAAAGGCAGACAATAATTAAGCATTTTTATGGAGAATATAGAATGGGATTTCAGATAGGAAATGTTAAATTAAAAGGAAATTTATTATTGGGACCGATGGCAGGAGTAACCGACCTGCCATTTCGTATTCTGTGCAAGGAGCAGGGGGCGGACCTGGTCTATACCGAGATGGTAAGTGCCAAGGGTGTCCAATATAACAATAAGAATACAGAGTTACTTCTTCGGATCGCGGAAGAGGAGCGGCCGGCTGCCTTGCAGCTGTTTGGAGCCGATCCGGAGATTCTAAGTGAGACAGCAAGAAGGTTGGAGCATCGCAACTTTGATATCTTGGATATCAATATGGGCTGTCCCGTCCCCAAGGTAGTGAATAATGGGGAGGGTTCAGCATTGATGATGAATCCCATGCTGATTGGCGAGATAGTACGTAAGGTAGCAACAGGCTATAGTAAACCCGTTACCGTCAAGATACGTAAAGGCTTTCACGGAGATTGCATCAACGCTGTAGAAGTGGCTAAGATTGCCGAGGCGAATGGAGCCGCTGCAATTGCAGTCCATGCCAGAACTAGGGAACAATTCTACAGTGGGCATGCAGATTGGGATATAATCAAGCAGGTGAAGGAAGCGGTGTCTGTGCCGGTGATTGGTAGTGGGGATGTCTTCACACCGCAGGATGCCAAGGCCATGATTGAACAGACCGGTTGTGATGCTATTATGATGGCAAGAGGAACCAGAGGCAACCCTTGGCTTTTTGCACAGATTAAGTCTTACCTTGAGAAAGGGATCCTTTTGCAAAAACCTGAGTTTGAAGAAGTCCGGGTTATGATTCTTCGCCACGCGGTCATGTTGGCTGATTTCAAGGGTGAAGTCATTGCAATGCGTGAAATGCGTAAGCATGTAGCCTGGTATACGATAGGTTATCCGGGGTCAGCGAAGCTTCGAAACCACGTAAATGAGATTGAAACCCTGGACGATCTTAAAATAATGTTAGAAAATTATCAAAATCATATTGAAAAATGACCAAACAAATGAGCAAAAACGAGTTTTCATTATATAATAGTAACAAATCTTCGATTTTCTACAAGAAAGTGTTGATTTTTTCTGGAATTAGTTTATAGTATATTTACAACAAAGACAGATGTATGCCATAGAAGAACAAAAATGGAGGATTTAGGATGGGAAAATTAAAAGTAGGTATCCTTGGAGGAACCGGAATGGTCGGACAGCGTTTTATTTCCCTGTTGGAAAACCATCCTTGGTTTGAGGTAGTTACGGTTGCAGCAAGCCCAAGAAGCGCTGGGAAGACATACGAAGAAGCAGTTGGCGATCGTTGGAAGATGCCTACACCAATGCCGGAGAGCGTAAAGAAATTAATCGTAATGAACGTGAATGATGTCGCTGAAGTAAGTGCAAGCGTTGATTTTGTCTTCAGTGCAGTTGATATGACTAAGGATGAGATTAAAGCAATTGAAGAAGCATATGCTAAGACTGAGACTCCGGTAGTATCGAATAATAGCGCTCATAGATGGACTCCTGATGTTCCTATGGTGGTTCCGGAATTGAATCCGGAGCATTTAGATGTAATAGCAGCACAGAGAAAGCGTTTAGGTACGGAGCGAGGCTTTATCGTTGTAAAACCGAACTGCTCAATCCAGAGTTATACTCCCGCACTTCATGCTCTGAAGGATTTTGGACCAAAGCTGGTGGTGGCTACTACTTATCAGGCGATTTCCGGAGCAGGTAAGAACTTTGCAGATTGGCCGGAGATGGTGGACAATGTAATTCCTTACATCGGTGGTGAAGAAGAGAAGAGCGAGCAGGAACCCCTTCGTATCTGGGGCAAGGTAGTAGATGGTCAGATCGTAAAGGCTGAGAGCCCGATGATCACTACCCAGTGTATCCGAGTTCCTGTTACGGACGGACATACCGCTGCAGTATTCGTAAATTTCGAGAAGAAACCTAGCAAAGAAGAGATTCTGAAGGCATGGGCAGAGTTTAAGGGGATTCCTCAGGAACTTGACTTACCTAGTGCTCCAAAGCAGTTCATTAAGTACTTTGAAGAGGATAACCGTCCTCAAGCGAAGCTAGACCGTGATTATGAAAACGGTATGGGCGTATGCTTTGGTAGACTCCGTGAAGATAAGGTATTTGATTATAAATTCGTTGGTTTATCACACAACACCGTTCGAGGTGCTGCCGGCGGTGCAGTATTGATTGCAGAATTATTGAAAGCACAGGAGTACATCACAGCGAAATAGCTTAAGGATGACATTAAATAGGGAGATTGCTATTATGCAATCTCCCTATTTAAGTTTGAGAGTTTTTTAACATCTATGAAAAGGTCAATTAATCATTATATAGCATGCGGAGGAACTCCGCTGCATTCTCTTTGTGATTGGAATTCGCTAAGATCCCCATCACATAAGGGTCGGTATTATTAGCGTTCTCAGCAAATAGCTTTGTGTCTGTCAGGTAGATCCCGTAGACATTCTTCTCTGGTTCCTCTTCAGTATCCGATAAAAACACATAATCCGTTAGACTGGTATAGAGGTCCGTCGGTATTTGGTTGGATATCTTTTCGAAAAAGCCAAAATAAGCATATTCCTTAAAGGTCGATTCTGGTGCGATAACAACATCAATCTCACCGGCTGCGATATAGGTACTTAATGCCTGCTGCATGTTCATTGCATAATCGCCGGAGGAATTAAGATAGAAGTTGCGATTGAGCAGCACATCCTCCGTCTTAGGATCTAATTCCAGATATTCCGTAAAGTCGGTAGTATACTGCCCCCATACCTCATCACTGATTGAATTATTAATGATCGCGGCATAAAATTGTGTCTCAATATCCGGTTTGATGAATTCATAGATAAAATAAGAGGACAGAGCTATCACGGCAACGACAACCAGAGCGGGAACTCTGTAATATTCCCAGAGATAACTTATCCGGCCTTTGGCTGACATGTCCATAAGCTTTTGCTTTTCTGTTAATTCCTGTCTCGGTTGATAGATAACCGCACTCTCGTCCAGCTTTGTTTCTTTTGGCATAGTAAAACCTCGCTTTAACATCGTACTAATCTGTCATGATGCCAATATGCTGCATCAGTTTAGCCGTTTCTTTTGACTTATATTAGTGTATCACATTTACTGGTAGAAAAAAAGAAATTAATTATAAAATATATCTTAAATAATGTGATAAAACTCAAGAAAATAGCCACTTTTCACTAACTTGGAGTAGGTAGTAAAAAGTGGCTAATGTGAATTAAAAATTCACATCAGAAGATCTAATAAGTTCGCCCATTGGAGTGAACTTATTAGATCTTCCAGGGTTTTGTGCTGCTTTGCTAACTTAGTATTAGTCAGGCATGTATGTGAGATGGATACTATAGATGGTTTATTGTTCGAAACCATTCAGGAATAGAGTAAGGAATAAGCTGGGATCAATTCCTAAGGTATCGGAGATAGAGAGCAGGTATCCTGCGATATCCGCATTTGCTAGATATTCCTTATATTCGGAGACGTCATACTGGGGGGAGCTCTCCTCCGGCAAGGTGATCGTATAATCATCCAGAGACTCTCGTGTACTGTCTATTGTAATCAAGGGAGAGGCGCCCAACCGAAGCGTCGTAGTATTCAACTGTACATCTCCCTCGATACCGAATTCAGAGGTAATCTGAATTCCCATTAACTCCGACCCGGAGAGTGTAAAGGCTCCGGATAAGAAATGCTGGTTATTCTTATATTCACTGTGAACATCTGCATAGGAGACCTCGACGTTCATGTCGGAGGATTCATCTGCAGTGGGATTAAGTGAGTTCAGAGACACTTCCCCCTGATAGGAATCATCTACCATTCGGTGCTGACCGTGAATCGAAAGCTTGCGGTCAGTCGCACCATGGGTCAGATGTAATTCATATTCTTTGTAATCTTCATCTCCAAGGAAGGTATAACCAAAG
>JAQZBA010000044.1 GCA_029239365.1 Herbinix sp.
AATGGTCCATAGATCTATCCTTTCATACCCATATTAATGCAATTACTTGTCTACAAGGGATTCTAGTCGATACCGTTTCCGTATTATAATTATACCATTAATAATAAAGATTTCTACACCACTTTATTACTATTAAACACTCAAAGTAGCCCTATACCTCCCTGATTTGCCTTCTCCCATTCTTGCTATGTCATTACATGCTTTGTGGATTTGTGAACAAATAAAATGTCCTTTAGTATAACAATTCAAGATGGAGGGTAGATGATAAGAACCATTGAATTTTTTGATTAAAAAATTTATAATAATTAGTAATATAATACAGTATTATACATTTAAGGTATATGCAATCTTGATAAGGAGTGATACAACCATGGCCTGGAATAGGTACACACGTGTTATATTACCGGCATTTTCAGCTCTATTCATTATTCTAGGGGTTATTTTGTGTTCCCATCTTCCAGTCGGCAGACCACCTACTGTCAAAAGTGGCATATTAAACCTTGCGGATTGGGAGGAAGATACCTTATTTGAGATAACCGGAGAATGGGAATTTTACTGGGATAAGCTGCTAACCGAACAAGATTTCAGAGGAAGCCAGGCTCCGATGCTCGTAAACGCTCCTACCATTTGGAACAATTATGAAATAAATGGTACCAAACTGCCTGGAAAGGGCAGTGCTACCTATCGTATCCTTGTTACCGAAGCGGATACCGGAACGGAATATGGATTAAGAATTCAAGATATGGCAACTAGCTACCGTATCTACATAGGTGATACACTCATCGCTCAAAACGGCAACTTCGGTGATAGCGAATTCGCACCTGTTTCCGCTTATCGCCCACAGCTTGTAACCTTTACGACGAAAAGCAGCAGCTTTGACCTAGTGTTACAGGTAAGCAATGATTTCCACGGCCTGGGAGGCATGTGGCAACCCATCCTATTCGGAACCAGTCAGCAGGCTACCGTGTTTGACAGACGGCTTTCCGGCATCGTCATGTCAGCAACTGCAGGACTCATTGTTTCTTGCTTGATGTTTTTTATTTTTTTTGTAGCTCAGCGCAGGGAAAAAGATACTTTGATTTTGTCGGTTCTTGGTTTAATCATCATCCTTCGGCTTTCCATCATCGGTGATGTTGTATTTTCAAGGATATTTCCGAATGCTCCAATTGCTTGGTTAAGCTGGCTTGACTTTTTGACCATGCCCTGGGCACAGTTTCTATTGCTTTTTTTTATCTATTGTTCCTATGGAAATCTCGTCCGCAAATGGCAGGTTACCCTTCTTTTTATCTACACGATTGCCGTATCCTTATTTATTCTTCTATTTCCATTAAACATTACTACTTCGGCGTATATGATAATGAACGATATCCTACTGCTTGTAATGATCGCTGTTGTTATTCAACTTACGCGCGCGGCTTGGCGTGGTCAGGAGGGGGCAACGGTTTTGCTTGCTGCAAGTTGGCTTCTTTTACTATTTGCTTGTTATAAAATGTTAGTTCCGGACTATTCGATCTCATTCTATTTAACAAAAAATTCCGGTTTCGAATATCTGGTATTCATTTTTGCGCAGATGACTGTAGTAGCCCTACGTTACCGGCAGGCACAAAGACTAGAAATCGCCCACTTAAAAGGGCAGCTACGCCCGCATTTTATTCATAATGCATTGACATCAATCATCTCAATTTCCCGTAAGGACCCTGAACGATCCCGCGAACTGCTGGTGGATTTCAGCAGTTATCTTCGCGGATTTTACGACTATGACCGTGATGAATTGGTTTCCATTGAACAAGAGATGGAGCTGGTGTGCGCCTATACCTCGCTTGAGCAAGCGCGGTTTGGAGATAAATTACATCTGGTTTGTGACTTTGAAGTAGATAACTTTTTTTTACCGTCCTTGTCGTTGCAGCCACTCGTAGAGAACTCCTTGGTCCATGGATTGCGGGAAAAGGATTGTGGCGGTACGGTCACCGTATATACCAGACGAATGATGAACGGCAGTGTACGCCTCGGTGTCCGCGATAACGGTTTGGG
Organism: Herbinix sp.; assembly: GCA_029239365.1. GTDB lineage: Bacteria > Bacillota > Clostridia > Lachnospirales > Lachnospiraceae > Mobilitalea. The sequence goes on from JAQZBA010000044.1 coordinate 2,032, forward strand.
TTTTTCCTCCAACCCCATTTCAAAACGCAAGGGTGTCGGAATAGAAAATATTAATCACCGCTTGGCGCGGCTTTACCGTACCTCCCTTGTATACCGGACACCGGAGGGTGGAGGCTGCGAAGTGTATTTTGAAATTCCTTATAAGGAGGCTGAGAATCATTAAAGTATGGATAATTGATGATGAGCAACCCTGCCTAGATGAACTGGCCTGGTTACTGACACAATATTCAGATGTAGAGCTTATAGGCATGGACACCAACCCGGTAAGAGCACTTGACCTTATCATGGAGTGCTCCGTTGATGCAATATTTTTGGATATCGATATGCCAAAGCTGAATGGGCTGGAACTGGCACTGAGCCTGCAAGAGAAGTGCACTAAGGTAAGTGTAATCTTTGTCACTGCATATGGCCAATATGCGTTGGAGGCTTTCAAGGCACATCCACTGGATTTTTTGCTGAAGCCGATAAGACAGGAAAAGCTAGATGACTGTATCGCCTACCTGCGTAAGCACTATGCTTTGCTGCATCCAAAAACAGAGTTGAAGCCCAAACTTGCCCTCCGTTGTTTTGGTACCTTTGAGCTTGTCTGCCAGGATGAGATCAAATGGGGTACACGTCGGGTAAGAGAACTGCTGCTTTATTTACTGGACAGGAATGGCTTTCCGGCTACCAAGACGGAACTGTTGGAAGCGTTATTTGATGGACAGGAGGATAAAAATACGGTCCACAACCTTTATATGACAATTTACCGATTAAAAAATTTGCTGGACACCCTTGATCCAGAACGAAAACGTATCCGTTTAACTGAGGACAATGCTCTCCTTCTCGAACCAGGCTTGTGCGATTTTGTTGATTTTATGCGCTTTGCAAGGGGGAACACCGTCATCACAGAAGAGAATGCGGAGGAAGCAGAATACATACTGAGCCTTTTCCGTGGACCATATCTTGAAAAAGAGAACTTTGAATGGATGAGCGAGAATACTTATGAAACCGAGATCGAATATGAGCGTATTATGTTAGGGCTTGGCAGATATCTGATCACAGCAGGACACCTTTTGAAGGCTGAACGTATTCTGATTGCATTTCTGAAACGTAATGCACTTTGCGAAGAAGCACATACTCTGTTGCTTGACCTGACCCTACTGACCGGAAGCCGGGAGGCTTATTTACAGCGTTATGATCAATATGCTCACATAATGAAAAAAGAGTTGCGGTTGAAACCCAAAGTATTTTACCAAAAGCAATATGAAGGGAAACGTTAAAAGAATTCCATTCTTTCAGCTGCACAAAGAGATGCACGGTAATGTGATAAAAACGAAAATTCAGATAGTGAATAAAGCTGTTTTGAAGGAGTAAAAATCCTGTCAAAGCAGCTTTTCTCTGTTGATACAAAGCCTTCACTATTTGTGAGATTTTGTGATAACTCAATGTTAATATGGTATAAGCTGGGAAGGGGGTGGTTATTTGCGTGTATTGGTGGTGGATGATGAAGAGCCCTGCCTGGAAGAGCTTATTTATGTGCTTTCAAGGGAACAAAATGTAGAAATTGTGGGTGCATTTACAAACCCACTGGAGGCACTCACGGCATCGACAGCTTTAGAGCCTGATGCTGCTTTTCTTGACCTTTCCATGCCACACTTATGTGGTGCGGAATTGGCCAGGAAAATGCAAGCGTGCTGTCCTGACATCAAGATAATTTTTGTCACCTCTTATGCAAAGGAGTTGGAAAACATAAAAAATACTCCCTCGAGTGGTAGCATATTAAAACCAGTTAGTAAGACTAAAATTCATAACCTATTGAAGTGCCTGTCTTGATAAATCTACATAGGAATGAGTTGGAAGAGAATGTACCCGCAATAAAACAGAATATTACCCTAGGGAAAAAGTAAGATCCATTTATCCATATAAAATCAATTTATTAATAAAAAGAATAAGGAGATAGAGTATGAAACCAAAAAAGATACGGAACATTTTTCGAAAGATATCCCTTGTATTACTAATCGTTGTATTCTTTTCAGAAGCTATAGCAGACTTCTCTACCACTCCGGTGAAGGCACAAGAGGAGAATACTATTACAAACTTTTCTACTGATGATCCTATTGTAGAAGCATCGGTAGAGAGCCGTCTTCCCTCCAATCCCACTCAATCAAAACAGGCGGAACTTCTGGGGTTCTCTACGGAGCAGCCCTCCCGTATTTCTCCAAATGGGAAAGAAGTAGATAAGAACAAAAATCCACTAGGACCAGATACGGTTGTTGTAAACCGTACCTATCAGCTCGCCTACACTTATGAAGCAAACAACAAAGACCAGCTAGGTGTTTATAACAATCCAATCGGAGCAGACAGAATTTCTATTAAAACGAACCGTATTTCATCAAATACCTCGGCTAATTCTGGTAAATTAGATGCTCTGCATAAAAATATAATAGCGGTAGATACCGATGGAAATGGTACGCAAGAGGTAGCCAACATCGCTTATGAATATATTCCCAGCTCCAAGGTATATTCGCTGGTGCTTTACATTAGTGACTTTAATAATCTAACCGGCAATGGCGAACCTACTACCTCTAAGTTCAATACGATAAGCCTAATGAAAGACTACCCAAATAATGATTTGACCTTTGCAAATGATGCAATCAAATGCGCTTCCGGTGATTTTGATCAGGATGGAATCGATGAAATTGCGATTGCGACTGGATCCGAGGTCTTTCTATGCAAAGCTACAATGTCAAATTGTAAAGTAATATCCTCTACGAAATATTCCTCCTCCGTAGGAGATATGAAAGCTCTTGATTCCGATAAGGATGGCTTTCCTGAGCTACTGGTTACGAAGGACTCCTCCGATCATCAGCCGTCCACTCTTATGATTTATAATGGAACTAATCTTTCCTCTCCTGATTATAGTATAGAGCTTGCTCTTGGTAATTCTGAATTTACGACAGCGACAGTTGATGTGGGTGATCTCCTTGGCGATGGTGATGATACAATTGTAATCGGAGGAAAATCTACGTTAAAAAAGGGTAAGTCCACTACAATCATTGGGCTTATCACTTACATCAAATATTATCCTGAGACAGAATCCTACGACGAAACCTTAACAAAGATTTACAGCATGCTTACTGATTCGAAAACCAGCTTCAAAGCGGTCCTTAGCAGTTTTGATGTCAAATGTGTATCCTTGGCCACACCGGTTCCGGGAACACCGGAAGCCGTCATCTTAGGTGGATATATTTTTAACTATGATCCCTTGAACGATATCTTTAAACGCCAGACCATCAATACCTACTCTAATAATAGCACTAAGGATTACTCGTTAGGAGCAAGTGGACCTATGCCGGGAAACAGCTCCAAAAAAGCAGAAGATAATATAACCAATGTAAATCATGACGAGGATGAGACCTATATTCTGGAAACCCTGGTAGGTAACTTTGATGGGAATGGTTCCGGCAAGGAGCAAATTATCATGCTCCATTACAACGACTGGTATGATAAGAAATTAGTCTATATCACCCAGTGTTATATGAATGAAGATGGAACCATAACGTCTAATCTAAATCAAGTTTCCCAGATAACAAAGAAAGACGCTTATAACTACCCTTCCATCAGTACAGTGGACATCTATAACCACGGAACAAAGCTACGATTTCTATCAAGCAGAAGCTCCTTTGTATATTCCAATCCGGTAGTCACTGCCGTCTTAGGTGCTTCTCCCTATTATCAAGAACTTGAAGATATTACTGTCGCTCTGGGGAATGTTGATACCACCTATGGAACTGGCTCCGAATCTGAGACCTCCACCACCAATGGAGTTTCTGTCAGTGCGGGTGTATCCTTTGGCTATGAAAATAGCTTTAGCATCTTAGGTGTCGAACTTTTCAGTATTGCCTTTGAGACCTCGGTTACGCGCTCCCTCTCTACAGACTGGAGCAGGGCTTCCTCCGTTAGTAAGGAGATTGCATATACTAATTATTATACAGATGATGCCGTTATCCTCACAGTAGTGCCGTATGATGTATACGTTTATGAGGCAACTGTCTGGAATAGTGAGACAAAGAAATATGAAACAGGTGAAATTGTGATGCAGATACCCTATACACCAATGACTACGATGATGACGGTCGAGAATTATAATAAAGCCGCTGAAACTATCCCGAAGGCTCCAATCATCACCCTTGATGTGCTAGATCATACCGTAGGCGATCCACGCTCCTACCCCAGAAGCTCCAAAGGTCTTTCTAATGTATCCAATCGAGATGTATTATTAGCCGGCTCAAACGATGATAATTCCTTTATCGGTTGCGGTATCGGTAACAGCTCTGTGGAACAATCCATCACAAGTACTAGTACCACCGGTAAATCCTTTGAATATGAAGAAAGCTTTGATGTTTCCTTTCGTATCAGCATCGGTGGTGTTACAGGAGGAACAAGTGCAGGAGCGGGGCATTCCCATAATCTTAGTATAACCAGTTCAAAAAACACAACCCGCTCTGGTAGCGTTGCCAGTGTGCCGTCTTCCTATAGCCAATATCAGTTTAGCTGGGCGTTGGTTGCCTATAATTATAACTTGAAAGCAGGAGACTCTTTTCAAAGCTGTACGGTTATAAGCTATATATGTAAGCCCATTGGGAACGATTATCCTCCGAAGGTTCCAAAGAATCTCAAGGTGAGTTCTCAGGACTTAAACTCTACCAAGCTTCGCTGGGATTCGGCAGATGGATCAGCCGGATATAATATAATGCGCTCCACCAGCATGGATGGATCTTATACTATAGTTGCAAGTGTCGATGGCAAAAATACAAATATTTTTAACGATGCAACAATCGAAAGAAACCAGGATTATTTTTATCAAATTAAAGCCTTTAACAGCAAGCTTGCCAGGCCAACAGAGCTGCTCAAGGTATCTTCCTTGAATGTTACTGATATACGAATTAAGACACAGCCAAAGCTTTCCTATCAGGAATACGACTCGTTAGATCTCTCCGCACTTGTTGTATCCTTAGTCCTGAACAATGATACCACGGTTAATGTTGCCTATCCGGATTTCGCCGAATATAATATCTCTACCAGTCTAGATCACGGCATTGAACTAGATTCCACGAATACCGGTATTCCGATCACGGTGAAATATGTACCTAATTATGCATCAACCAATACGAATAGCCTCAACATAAAGGCATATAATCCATATCCAATTGAACTTACCGTTCACTTTACCGTAGGATCATCCGAAGACGCGATTGTACTTGTGCCTGGCAAACAGTTGAAGGCCTCCATTACCATGGAAAATACCATATCCTCCAATTTACCGGTTGTTGTTACCCTAGCTCTTTATGACAATATGGGAACCATGGTACAATACACAGTGACAACAAAGACAGTAGCTGCAAATAAATCAGCCAATTGTAGTAATACCCTAACTCTGCCCTCCAATATTGACGGATATACAGCAAAGGTCTTTGTCTGGGATGGAACAAGTTTATCAAGTAGTAGCCTAACTCCTCTTGCTGAAGTAATCCAAATACCTACTAATTAAGCAGTAGGGAGAACTGTCACACTACGTGATTCTCGGGATTCTGGATAGTTACAAATTAGATATCATAAGTAAGGAGGTTTGGGACGATTGAAAAAACTTTTGGTTTATTTATTTTTTATAATACTACTACTGATACCCGCTTCTCTTGCATTGGCTAATACCAACCCCAATGTAAGCGCCAATATTAACGATAGTAAGCAGGTAACCATCAATGGAACCATAGATAACGGAAGCGGTCAGACTGTGCATATCCGGGTTGAGGATCCAACAGGTGCTATTGATTATGCCGGTACTACGATGAGTAAAAAGGATGGTTCCTTTTCCCTAACCTACACCATGACCAATACCGCTTTCGGAATCTATAAAGTGACCGTAAATACCTATGGTGATATAGTGCCTAGCATAACCGAATTTTCCTATGGAACCGATAATGAGCTGGCTTCCATGTTGATCAGCAGCGGTACTTTTGACAATGAATTTTCATCTAATATCACTGAATATAGGGTCACGGTAGCTCACAATCTATCCCGCATCAAATTGACCCCGACTGCCAGTGAAAGCTCCTCTCTGATTGATGTAGACGGTACTGCTGTAGACAGTGGAAAATCCACCGGCTCCCTTCCTCTAGATGATGAGGAAACCATGATAAAGATTAATGTTACTTCTCTCTCAGGGCAGGTGAAAACCTATACTTTAACCATAATTAAAAGTAACTCAGATATTCCTACCTTGACGGCCTTCGCTTCTATTGATGCTAATAAAAAGGTTATATTAAAAGGGAATATTAACACCGGGTACGGACAAATAATTGCAGTCAGAGTAATGTCCCCGACTGGTAAAGTGGTGTATGCCGGTTCGACTGTCAGCTTGGCAGGTGGCAATTACGAATTATCCTACCTCCTCTCTAGTAAAAGTGCCGGTAAATATGAAGTAATGGTTGGCGCTGTAGGAGTGAAGGAAGTCGCTACCACTTCTTTCTATTATATAACAGATGTCGTGTTGGAGGGCCTTACCATCAGCGATATGGCACTATCCCCTGCCTTCAAATCCAAGGTAACAGAATATACTTCGGCTGCTGATGGCAGCTTTGACAGCATTATAGTAACTCCTGTAGCCTGTGAAGGCGCAGATAAGATCATTGTGAACAAGCAGCCTGTGCAAAGCGGCGAAGCCTCGAAACCGATCCGGCTTCGAGAGGGAAGCAATACCCTAACAATTACCGTATACGCACCGAACGAAGCAATTAATAAAACCTATATTATAACCATAATAAAGGCAAACAAGATTCCTGATATCGCTCTTAAAGCTGAAATCAATCATAAGAAGCTTGTCAGTATCAGCGGTAATACAGGAATAAAAGCAAGCCGGGCAATCTCTGTTTTCATAACAGATCCAAGTGGTATCACAGAATATACCAATCATATAAAAAGTTCTGCTGACGGTAGCTTTCAGCTTGCTTATATCATGCAAAACAAAGCAAAAGGAGAGTATAGGGTATCCGTTGGAGCAGTAGGCCTTAAGGCCCCGAGAATTGTGTACTTCACCTATAACCCTATTGTTGATTTGTCCGATTTATTCTTGGATAAAGCGTCTCTATCGCCTGCGTTTGCTAATGATCAATTGTATTACAGTTCCTATGTAGATTACTCGGTAGACTCGGTCCGTATTACTGCGACAGCAGTCAACTCGAAGGCAGAAATTACAGTGAATGGCTCTATAGTAAATAGCGGACAGGAATCCACAGACCTCCTATTATGGGAAGGTGTTAATATCATCCCTGTGGTTGTTACCAGTTTTGATGAGTCAAAAACGTATTACATTACAATTACAAGAGGAAGCAGACCTCAAAGCAAACCATCGTCCTCCAATGCAGACTTGATTAGCCTAAGCCTAAGCAGTGTCACCTTAAGCCCGGTATTTTCACCAAATACTACTGAATATACTGCAAATGTGGAAAACGAAGTTGATTCTATTATCGTAGTACCTATAGCAGCAGATTATAATGCAACAATTAAGGTGAATGGCACATTTGTAACCAGCGGTTCTGCCTCCGGCAGCATCGGCCTTAACATCGGTATTAATACGATAAACATTACGATTATCGCAGAGAGTGGGTCGACCAAGACCTACACCATATCTGTGGCAAGAAAAGCAGCAGATACACCACCGGAGCTATCCTCTGATGCAACCTTAAGCAGCATGCTATTAAGCTGTAGCGAAGCCCTGAGTCCTGTTTTTGTACCGTATCATTCACAATATGAATTGCATGTTGCCAATGCTGTTGCTTCCCTTACCATAACTCCTACGACAACGGACAGTAACGCAACCGTCAAGGTCAATGGTATTGCTGTCGCTAGCGGTTCTGCCTCAGGCAGCATCGACCTTGGCGTGGGTCCCGGAAATATGGTTGAGATTGAGGTTACTGCGGAAGATGGTTCAACCCTTAGCTACATCATAAATATTATTAGGGAAGAGTCCTCAGGATTGTCCTCGGATGCAACCTTACAATATCTTGAATTTGACGGCCCATTAAGCCCTGTATTTGACCCTGCAATAACCACATACACTTCAACCATTTCAGCAGCAGAATTTACCGAAATTTATGTTGCTCCCTTCACCAACGACAGTAATGCCACCGTCTTGGTTAATGGGACTCCCTGTAACAGGGGCGAAAGTGTCGTAATAACCATTAGCGGCCCATCCATCCTCTCTATTAATATTATTGTAACTGCACAAGACGGCACAACGAAGGATTACAATATAACCGTAACTGTGAATGGATAAAATGTATCATCGAAATGCTTATCACAGGTTTTCGTAGGCGTCTGATTCCTGTTATCCGCATAATCGAAAAAGGAAGTATAGACCTTGCTTTCTAAGGCTATCCTTCCTTTTTCGATATTTATTTCTACATTTGTTCCCTTTCATTTCGTAAGTAAGCTTTTATCTTCTGTGTCTCAATCCCAGCCAAAAGAACAATACCTATTCCATGAGGGTCGTTCGTAATCCATAACAGTTCATTTTTATAATAGTTCGAAGTGAAGGAATACGCAGAGCCACCACAAATTCCATGAACATTACCCTGCCGATCAATGGATTTTCTGGTTAACCCTTCCCACCCCTTATGTATTGCATCAATTGCTTTCCTCAATATATCATTCTTCAACCAACCATAGCGAACCCCACGACATAATGCATATACAAACATTGCAGTACAGGAGCTCTCTTCATAGGAATCAGGATGCGTCAGTAATTGATGCCAAAGTCCCTCACTGCCTTGCGAAGCCAGATAGCCTTCTGCCAGTTCTGTAAAGAACTCCAGTAATTGTGAATACCTCTCATGCTCCCTTGGTAATACCGCTAATAATTCGGATAACGAGAAGAAGCACCAACCATTCCCTCTACCCCATGGCAGCTTTGTATCTGTATTATATTTGAAATCATATACATGGGACATTACTTTATATTCCGGAATAAATAAGTATTTTTTAAATTGAACATACTGATTAACGGCATCCTCAAGATGGTCCGCATTGCCGCTGATCTGATAATAACGACACAGAAATGGTACACTCATATAAAGATCATCTACCCAAAGAGTATTCTCCATATAGTGCCCCGGACAGCGACGGTAGAAAGCACCGTTTTGTTTGCGTTCCTGTAGATGAGTCATATGGTTCGCTATCTTCTCTGCGATTGGCATCGTGAAATGCTGTAGGGATGTATCTCCCAGTTCAAGCATTGCACTTCCGAAGGAACCGCAATCATCCAACATCTTCAGCTCCACCAGTTGATTATTGATCTCCGGATATCCATACTGCTCGGCATCCCAGACACTATATTCATATAGGCTGACACATTCCCTGATATGCGCCGTAACATATTGTAGAATTTCATCGCTTTCCAGGATACGGGAAGTGGCCATCAAACCATAAAGAGTAACTCCAAGCGGGTAATTCCAGCGTCCGAACAATTGGTTCTCCAGTACCGGGCGAACATAAGAATTCGGTTCATCGACCTGCCAATATACCTTATTATCTACTCCGTACAGCTGATAAAGCATATTCGTGCCAAGCGCATCCGTATCAAACCGCTCTAAAGTCCCAAGATAGAGCCAGGGATCCTTTGTTCCCTGAAGGTTACAGGGAAGTTCGAAGATGAGAGGCTGTTCCTCTTCGGTTACGATCTCAAGTGAATAACCCCATTTCTCATTACTTGTGCATTTGCAGGTAACCAATACGGAATGTGAACCATAGGGCAGGTCACACTCTATACACGAATTCTGATCGGACGAGAGTATCTTTGTTCCATCCAAGTAGACCTCGGACATCCCGTAGCTCTTTAATCGGATTCGTACATTACTATGATCGCCAATGGTCTGCTTAACCGAACTCCAACCACAAGCAGTCACACCCATACGTATTCCATATATCCTCTCCAGGGAATGCAGAGATCGTTTCCCCTCTTCCCACTCTCTCTTTGGATACCAAGTAATATCAGTTGTCTCCTCTGAAGCATCCATAGATATAGAGATAACCTTTGAATCCAACTCCTTACCATCTTCTAAGCTCTCAGAATACACAAAGCCTAACTGGCCTGCTCTTTCCTCAAAGGGTGACTGGAACGAAACCCAATTCCAACGGGGGTCAGCAGTGCCAAAAATACATCCATAACCGGAGGCAGTATTCGTACATTTAATGACCAGAAGGTTCCACCCAGCCTCATAATTAAGGTCTACTGTTTTTTGTATTGCAACATTGACATCCTCACGCACTGTGGAGCGATAGCCTTGCTTTCCATTGATATAAATATCTACCGGCCCGTAGCAGCTAAGCAAAAATGGCTGGCTGCCGGAGTCAGCCTTCCAAAACTTCGCACAAAGATATGTAATCTCTCCAAACTTAGCCTCCTTTTGCTTCTCCTTTAACGTCAGATCAAAGCGTCCATCCGGCCGGCACAGAAATCCGTCCTTATGATATACATGAAACCCAAAAGGATGAGGCGGATTTTGACCGATATAACGGGCTGCAATCGTACGTAGGATCTTGTGGGTATCTGTACCACATATACTTGCTATATCCTGACCGTCATCAAAATATCTTGAACTTTCTTCCATGTTAATAACCATACCTTTCTTCATTGCCTGCGAACTTTATGTGAGTAAATCTATGATTTTCACACTTTTCTCCTTCTTTAACCCTTTACTCCCGAGCCGGTAATTCCCTCAACAAAGTACTTCTGTGCTGAGAAGAACAAGATCGTACCTGGTAATAGAGATAGGATGGACATCGCGAGCACTTGATTCCAATTTGAAGCCGATGTGGTATCCAATGACATTCGGAGTGCCAGAACAATCGGGAACTTCTTCACACTGTTAATGTAAATGAGGGAGTTAAAGAAATCATTCCAGGTCCATATGAACTGAAAAATCGCTGCTGAAAAGAGTGCTGGTTTACATAAGGGTAATAGTATTCTCCAGAATATCTGAAAAGAGTTACAGCCGTCAATGGTTGCAGCCTCATCAAAATCTCTGGGGAGTCCGCGAAAGAACTGAACGATCATATAGATAAAGAATGGGTAGCAAGCAAAAATGGCAGGTACGATAAATGGCAAGTATGTATTCGTCCAACCAAATTTACTAAAAAGCATAAAACGAGGTACCACCAAAACTGCATTCGGCAACATTAACGTTGAGATCATAAGCATAAATAATTGTTTTTTAAAGCGAAACTTAAATCTTGCAAACCCATAAGCTACGATTGCACTGGAGAACACCGTAAAGAGCGTGGTGGGGAGTACCAGCTTGAATGTATTAAGGAAAAATGTCCCATATGTAATCTGACCGGTTCCCTTCCAACCATTCTTATAAGTATCCCATATCGGTTCGATCGGAAACAGATTTACTCCGCTAAATATTTCTTTATTTGATTTAAAAGAGGAGAAAAACATCCAGATCAGTGGATACAGCATCAAAAGTCCTAACAGTATCATAGAGATATGTGTAATTATTGTTTTGGTTCTTCCTGAATCACCATGCCTCACTAAAAGTCACCTCCGTCTTCATAGTAGGTCACTGCATCTGAAAACCGGAAGAAGATAGCAGTAAATCCAATGATTAAAATAAATAATACCCATGACAAAGCACTTGCATATCCCATCTTATAATAGGAAAAGGATTCATCATATAATTTCAAAGCAAACAGATATGTTGAATTTAGCGGACCTCCGTTGGTTATCACAAATGCTCCGGTAAAATCCTGAAATGCATTCACCAGCTGCATCAGAATATTAAAGAATAGAACCGGTGTTATCATTGGCAGAGTAATGCAAAAAAAGCGTTGAATAGAACCTGCTCCATCAATGTGAGAAGCCTCATAAAGCTCTCCGGGTACCTGCTTCAATGCTGCCAGAAACAATACCATAGAAGATCCAAATTGCCATACGCTAAGTAGACTCAGGGTAAACAGTGCAATCTTAGGATTCGAAAGCCACTGAACGGATGGTATATGAAGAATGGACAATACTCTGTTGACTATTCCGCTATCCATGAACAAGAATCTCCAAAGGATAGAAATCGCAACACTGCCGCCAAAGATAGAAGGAATGTAATATATGGTTCGATACATATTTATCCCTTTTAGTTTTTTATTAAGAATAACCGCCACGATAAGCGCGGTCACAATTTTCATAGGCACCGACATAAATACATATTTCAACGTATTCCATAATGATTGATAAAACAAATTATCTTCCGTAAACATCGTAATATAATTGGATAAACCAACAAACTCCGGTTTATTTGTTATACTGTAATCTGTAAACGAGTAAAAAAGGGAAGAAAGCAATGGATATAATTGAAAAACAAGGAATCCCAATATCCACGGCATTATGTATAGAAAACCCACATTGTTCTTATTTACTTTACTCTTGCTTTTCATAAGGTACCGCTCCAATTTCATATTATTCAAGAAGTATTATGGCCAGAGTATTATCTCTGGCCATATGTAGCTTTATTTATTGATCTGCTTTTAATTCATCTAATCTTGCCTGAACATCCTGTAAGAATTTGTCCGCTGCAGACTCCGGCTCCAGCTTACCAAATACAACCTGCTCGCAAATATCCTTGATAATATCTGCAACTACCGTATTGCCCTGAATAACAGGAACCGGTGCTGCGGGATTGGCATTCGTAAACTCACACATCTCTGCTACATGGGGGTCAATTGCATTCGCTGACTGTAATACATCAAACGCTGCAGTGGAGGTCGGAACAGAGCGCTGCGTACCCAAAATCATAGCTGCTTCCGGGTCTGTCATCATCCAGTTTGCAAAATCAGCTGCAACTGCTGCATTCTTAGAACGGTTACTTACAGCAAGTACCATTGAGGGTTTAATACTAATATTTTGGTTATTACCATTCTCCGCGAAAGGAGGCATTCCAATCGCAAAGCTGTCCTCTCCGATCGCTGCTTTATATTTACCAACCGTACTGGACCAGTCAATGGTAAAGCCCATCTGTGCATTCATCCATAACGGATTCTGCTCCATCTGTCCGGTAAAGAGGCTTGCTTCACCTAAGGGCTGAGCAGCACCGCTCTCAAATAAATCCTTTACCACAGTAAATGCTTGTGTCAGATCCTCCTTGGATGCATTAATCGTATAGGTATCCGGATTAGCCCAGTATTGACCTGTCTTTGAATAGATATAAGCACTCATGACAAAGGGTCCTACACCACCGGTAGAAGTTCCGGATTCAATTGCGAATAAATAGTCAGTCGGATTAGCCTCGTGAATACGCTTTCCTTCTGCGACCATATTCTCCCAGGTCCATACGGTATCGAGGGGTATATTATGCTTTTCATAAAACTTTTTATTAATCATGATTCCAAATCCATTGGTTCCCATCGGTAATGCGATAACTTTACCGTCAATACTGCAAAAATCAGATAAGATGCTGTCGGGGTATACCGACAAATCAACGTTCGCATCGGTTCCCAGGTCTACAAAGATATCTCCCTGTGCAGATAAATCAGGATACCAGATATAGTCCAACTGCATTAAATCCGGCTCCTTCTCTCCTGCGATCTGGGTCATTAATTTCTGCTGGTAACCGTCATATCCCTGATATTCCCCTTCAATTGTTACATTCGGGTGTAATTCGGTATATTTCTTAATTGCATTTAAGGTTGCTTCATGTCTGGCATCGGAACCCCACCAGGCAAATCT
>JAQZBA010000403.1 GCA_029239365.1 Herbinix sp.
AAGCATACCAATGACCAGCTGGCAATATTTCGCCGTAAGCACTGTGGCTTCGTATTCCAGCAGGTTCATCTAAATGATACGATGAGCATTCTGGATAACATCGTGATCTGCGGTCTCCTGTTAAAGAGAAAACGAGCTGAGGTACTTCAGGCAGCAAAGGAATTATTAGCCGCTGTCGGATTAAATGAAGATTGCTATCACAAATATCCGGCGCAGTTATCTGGCGGTGAAGCACAGCGGGTAGCCATTGTTCGCGCTTTGATTAACAAGCCGGAGATTGTCTTCGCTGATGAACCTACCGGAGCACTGAACTCTATGAATTCTACCCTCGTTCTGGATATCCTGACGAAACTGAACGAGGATGGTCAAAGTATTGTTATGGTTACTCATGATATTAAATCTGCGAGACGCGCGAACCGTGTATTATATCTACGGGACGGTGTTATTGAGGCAGAACTGAATATAGGCAAATATGTGAAGAACGACCCACAGCGTCATACCACCATTCGTGAATTTCTGGATAAAATGGGCTGGTAATAGATTGAAAAATCACAGATTTTTCAATCGGCAAATTTGTGCTGCCGCCCAAATTCGCGGTTCTTTGGCAGCATGTAGGATTAGTGTGAATTATGAATACATAATTCGCATGGGAAGAACTGCATCGAGGATGTAGTTTGCTAATTAGCAAGAAAGGTTTGGTAATCATTATGAAATTATTAATGTTAGCAAAAAGTAGTTTAAAAAAGAATCGCAGCTCTGCGATAACTCTTCTTTTCCTTATTATTACCGCCACCTTATTTCTATATATCGGTTTACATGTACTAACCAATCTGGGAAGCTTCTTAGACAAGAAGCATGAATCCCTGAACGGAGCAGACTTTGTAACCTTTACACCGGAGGTTTATAATGACTATATCATCAGTGTCCTGAGTGATATGGAGGAGCTCGAGACGTTGGAGCAGGAGAAAGCCATCGTTTATCATACAGCCACTATTCAGAATAAGAAGGTACAAGAAAAGGCCCAGAGTATCGGCATAATCCTAATGAACTCTGATACTGCCAGAGATATTCAGCAGATGAAGGTGATTGATGCAGCCGGAACAATGACCGAGGACTCCATCATCGTTCCCTATTCCCTTAAATCCGTCCTCGGCTACCAGGTTGGTGATCAGATAGAAATAACCTTTCAGGATAAAGTAGATACCTTTATTGTATATGGCTTTTGCGAAGATGTCTTCTTCTCAACCACTTCCAATATCAGCTTCTATAAATGCTTTGTTTCAGACGACGGCTTTCAAAAGCTAAGCAATAATGCAGATGAGGTATCGCAGTATTCCTGCATTAAGACTATTCTGAAGGAGGGTACCAGCTCCGGAGATTTTGAAGGAGCGTATATCAAGCAGGCTTCCTTAAATCAGGAATATGAATCCGCCACCGTTATCAATCTGAATTATGAAGCCATGAAGATCGGCACCGGAATGACCATCAACATTATCATGATGATATTAGTCTTCTTTGCCGCATTGGTGATCATCATATCGATGGTGGTAATCCGTTATACCGTAATTACACACATTGAAGAAGATATTAAGAATATCGGTTCCATGGAGGCCATCGGCTTTACCAATCATATGATTCAGAATTCCCTGATCCTGGAATTCTTAGTGATTACCATCTTCGGATTTCTGATTGGAATTCTAATCTCACTTGTTTGCTCCGGCGCTGTAACCAATGTCATCTCCTCCTCCATCGGATTAAACTGGCACATGGAGCCGGGAATACTCAGTATGCTCTTAAGCTTTACCCTAATTACACTGATGATCCTATTAATCACCATAAAGGTCACCAGACGCATTGCTAAGATCACACCCTTGATGGCACTTAGAAATGGAATAGATACCTATCATTTCGGTAAAAATCATTTCCCACTGGAGAAGTCACTGGGCTATCTTCACCTGCTCCTCGGCTTCAAGCAAATCTTTAATAACAAGAAACAGAGTATCTCCATCGGTATTATAGGCACCTTAATGTCCTTTACCATCGTATTCTCGATTGCGATGTATCACAACTTTGTACAGGATGAGATGGCCTTCTTAAGACTGGTTGGCATGGAGCGTGCTGATCTAGCCGTCGTATGCTATGATGAGAATTATGAGAAGGTATATGATATGGCAGCAGACGCTACCGGGGTAGCGAAATCAATTCATTATACAAATGAGCACTTAACGGTTCAATACGGCGAGAATGAGACCTCCACCAATAGTTTTATATGCGACGATTATGATAAGGTTGCAGTATCCACTGTAATCGAAGGCAGATATCCAAAGCATGATAATGAGATTGTAATCAGTACTGTGAATCAGAGAAAGCTCGGAGCCGAGATCGGTGACGTTGTATCTATCAAGTCCAACGACAAATCTTATGATTTCATGGTAGTCGGTATCACTCAGCATATTAATAGTTTGGGCCAATCCATCTCAATTACAGAAGAGGGAATGCTTCGTTGCAACAGTACCTATATCCCTGTATCCCTTTATCTCTATTTAAATGAGGGTGCCAATGTAAAGGATACTATCGCAATCCTGGAGGATTCACTGGCAGACTATAGTATTGACATTGTAAATATGGAAGATATCTTCAATACCACACTGTCCTCCATCACACAGTCGATCTCAATGATCAGTATTACCATCTGTGTCATAACCGCTTTTATCGTAGTTTTGATCCTCTATTATCTGGTAAAGGTTAAGATACTTAGGGAGAGGAACCTGATCGGTATCAACAAAGCCTTGGGCTTTACCACCGGACAGCTAATCCTGCATAATAATGTATCACTAGGTACCATAATTTTATTTAGCACACTACTTGGCAGTGCTTTGGCGGTACTCACCATCAATCCACTTTGCATCCTGATGCTTTCGGTAGCAGGAATAAGAAATGGTAACTTCATCATCCCGCCGAGTCTGATCGGTGTCTCACTGATCGTGATGGAATTACTGACACTGATTACGACGACCTTGGTAAGCGTTCGTATCCGCAAGGTGAATCCGAGGGAATTGATGGCAGATTAGCAAAAAAAGATGTTACAAAACAATTATAATATGGGAGTATTGATATTCTCATTTTGATGAGAACAATGATACTCCCATATTATTTGCTTTGTAACATCCCTTTAACATAAAAATAACTCCCCGAGTAGGACTCGAACCTACAACCCCACGGTTAACAGCCGTGTGCTCTACCATTGAGCTATCGAGGAATACATTAG
>JAQZBA010000404.1 GCA_029239365.1 Herbinix sp.
ACATTTCTCAGTATAACCCCAACCTATCGCATTTTCAATATGTGTTTCGCAATTTGCTTATTCGCACAGAAATAATCTTGCAAAAGATCTGTTTTATTGTGAAATTTGTCTTTATCTTTTTCGACATAATTTGTACAACGTCTCTTATAATGAATTATTACTTAATAATTTTCGAAAATATCGTCCGTATCCATGAAAAATGGGCTTTTTTTATCATATAATTGAACTTAAATCTTTATAAAAATAACCTTTAATTAATGATAAATTGTAAAAATGGACAAATAATTAACATAAATAGGTCGCTTATATATAGAAATTCACTATAACTATTAAAAAATCTATTGACAAAGTACTATCCAAATGTTATTGTATGAATATAGTTTCGAAAATTTCCGAAAACATGCAATATTTTGTAAACATTCATTCACATGGATGAAATACGAAAAGTGATGCATAGGTATGAAAAGCGATAAGTGCTGCACATGTATGTAATGTGAATAGTGATGCATATATAGGAAATGCGTATCGAGATGAATATGTTTGAGATGCGAATAGAGATTAGTATGTTTTTAAATGTGAATAGTGATGATTAGTTAACATATGATACATAGTAGGTTTGATTCAGTCGTATTATAAGAGATGGAGTGAATATATGGCAACTTTGGTAAAGCAGGAAATTAATCGAGGTGCTGGTGTGCTCATGCCAATTAGTGCATTGCCATCGGCCTATGGGATTGGTACCTTAGGTGTTGAGAGCTTTCGTTTTGTGGATTTTCTAACAAGAATAGGCTGTTGTTATTGGCAGGTGCTGCCGGTGGGTCCAACAAGTTTTGGCGACAGTCCATATCAATCCTTTTCTGCCTTTGCAGGAAATCCTTATTTTATTGACTTGGATGTCTTGGTGACAGAGGGATTGCTGGAAGCAGATGAACTAAAGAATATGGTTTGGCATAAGAAATCCGATAAGATTGACTATGCAAGTGTTTATAATTTAAGATTTGTTGTTTTGAAGAAAGCATATGCTCGTAGTACTCATAAAGAGGCGAAAGAGTTCCAGAGCTTTTGTAAGAAGAATGAATTCTGGTTAAGAGATTATAGCCTATACATGGCAATCAAAGGACATTTTGCGAATAAGGAATGGTCCCTATGGGATGAGGATATTCGTAATCATAAGAAGAATGCGGTAACGGATTATACCAAGCTGCTTTCTGATGAGATTGATTTTTGGGAATTTTGCCAATTCAAATTCCGTGAGCAATGGGATAAGGTAAAAGCTTATGCAAATGATTTGGGTATTCAGATCATTGGAGATATTCCGCTGTATGTATCCCAGGACAGCTCGGATGTCTGGGTGCATCATGACTTGTTTGAACTGGATCAACGTAAGAATCCTATTAATGTTGCAGGAGTACCACCGGATGTCTTTTCCGCTGACGGACAGCGTTGGGGCAATCCATTATATCGCTGGGACGTAATGGAGCAGAAGGATTTTGGCTGGTGGAGAGAGCGTATGAAGATGTCTGCCGGACTCTATGACATTATTCGAATTGATCATTTTATCGGAGTAGTTAATTATTATTCCATTCCTTCAGCCTGCAAAACCGCAGTCGGAGGAAGCTGGAGAACTGGACCGGGTAGAAAGCTTACGGATGTAATTAAAGAATCCATCGGTGAGGCTAAGATTATTGCGGAGGACCTGGGTGTTATCACTCCGAACGTCCGCCAATTAATTCGCGAGACCGGATTTCCGGGGATGAAGATACTTATGTTTGGTATTGATGGCCCGGCAAATCATGAATATTTGCCACATAATTATAAAGATACAAACCTGATCGCCTATACAGGAACTCATGACAATGA
Source organism: Herbinix sp. (assembly GCA_029239365.1). Classification (GTDB taxonomy): domain Bacteria; phylum Bacillota; class Clostridia; order Lachnospirales; family Lachnospiraceae; genus Mobilitalea. Next base: position 1,861 of record JAQZBA010000404.1, read on the forward strand.
GACCTTAGTTGGTTATTTGAATCAGAAGACAGAGGAAGAGCTTGCTTTTATGTATCGTTATTTTAATGTCAGTACGAGAGAAGAGCTTCCCTACGCGATCATCCGTGTACTATACTCGAGCATTGCAGATGTGGTTATCGTTCAGATGCAGGATTTATTAAGGCTTGACAATAAGGCAAGAATGAACTTTCCTTCCACCATTGGCAATAACTGGCAATGGCGTATGAAGAAAAGTCAATATAAGGAATTAAATGAAGATATTCTTCTGGAATATTCACAACTTTATACACGATCAATGAATCAAGGATCCAGTCATATGTGATCAAGTGTAGAAATATGAAGAGTGAAAATTCCTTAAGGGATTAGGAGGAAAAATGGATAGCAGTTTTAAATCGAAGGTAACAACAATACTGGATTTGGATTATGGAAAGACAATAAAAGAAGCATCCACCATTCAGTTATATAATGCGGTTTCTAAAGCAGCAATGAAGAATCTGGGTAAGGACCAAGGCCTAGATGCTCCGGATAAAAAGGTGTGCTATTTGTCAGCCGAATTCTTGGTTGGACGTCTGATCTACAGTAATCTTAATAATATGGGATTATTTAATCAATTCTCTGAGTTGATGAGCGAGAATAATCTTGATATCCGTGTATTCGAAGACATTGAAGATGCAGCTCTTGGTAATGGAGGTTTAGGACGATTAGCAGCTTGCTTTCTAGACTCGGGTGCAACTATCGGAATTACACTGAATGGATATGGCATCCGATATAAGTATGGTTTATTTAAGCAGTATTTTGAGGATGGCTTCCAGAAAGAACTTCCTGACGATTGGCAACGTTTTGGAGATCCATGGTCCGTACGTAAGGAAGAGGAGAAGGTTCGTATTGATTACAAGAACCAGTCCGTATATGCCGTTCCATATGATACACCGGTCATTGGTTATGGTGATAAGAAAGTGAACACCTTACGCTTGTGGCAAGCGGAACCGATCGATAGTTTCGATTTTGATCTCTTCAATGAGCAAAAATATGATAAGGCTAATAAGAATAAGAATGAGGCAGAAGCAATCAGCAGTCTCCTCTATCCGAATGATAATACGGACGAAGGTAAGAAGCTGCGATTAAAGCAGGAATATTTCTTCTCGGCTGCGACCCTAGTGGATGTGATCGGCAGATATAAGAAGAAGTACGGCGATGACTTCACTCATTTCTCCTCAGAGTATGCAATACAATTGAATGATACTCATCCGGTGGTTGCTATTCCTGAATTCATTCGACTAATGATGGAGAATGAGAAGCTAACCTTCGCAAAAGCACTTCGCATTGCAAAAGAGACCTTTGCTTACACCAACCATACGGTAATGAGTGAGGCTCTGGAGAAATGGAATGCAGGATTGTTCA
>JAQZBA010000045.1 GCA_029239365.1 Herbinix sp.
CTACCGGACAACCATTGGATAGTCGGACCGGCTGTGAGTGCTGTAATAATAGTAATTGCACCAATTCTACCTCCGAGTAGTATGCCAAGTATTATCAGGCTTAGGTCAAAGATGATTTTAACCTTCCTGAAATCTGCTTTAAATTTATCTCGTACGACCATTACGATGCCAGTAAAGGGATCCAGTCCGATATCGACTGCAATAAAGATAGCCACCCCTAGGTAGATTAGCAGACATCCAAGGATTCCGATGAGGATGCGGCCGCTGAGGGTATCGAGTGCAAAAGACCGATATAGCTGCAAACCGAAATTGACAAAGAACCCATAGGGTAGGATATAAATAATCGTACCAATATTAATATAGCGACGTCCAATGATAAGTAATAATGCAATCAAAGAAGCATTCATAATATTGGATACGGTGCCAAGGGATGCGGCAGACAGTCCAAGAGTGTGAAGCATTCCATCATATATTAACCCAATTGGGTCATTTCCTAATTGATTGGCAACATTGAAGGCAACCCCTACTCCGACGAATAGGATTCCCAATAGAGCAAATGTGATTCTTATAATACTAATTTTCTTCATTCTAACAACCTCCTAACCACAGGCGAAAGATATATCAAACCTGTGTTGGTTTTTCAGTTACAGTTCATTATATTCTAGGAAGTATCCATAGAAAAGGACAAGTGTCTGGTTTTTAGCAAGATTCGATCAGAAAATAATGTAAAATGCATTTGCATTTTCATCTGGTTCTGCTATTATGGAGCTAATTAGCTTCTTCAAGCGGGGAGATGTCTGGGTTAAATAAAATGAACAGGGAGAAGGGGGAACAGAGAATGATAATTAGGAAAAAGACATTGCTCTTGATTTTACTAACAGGGGTATTGGGATTATCCGGCTGTAGTGGTTCTAAGATGCAGGAGGATAAGAACATCGACCCTGTAGTAGAAGAGCAGGATGTGGAATTGGCAGAAGTTGTGCAGAATCTGGGTGCGAATGAAATTGCATTTTCTAAGACGGGTTACTTCTATCAAGAAGATTTAGAGTTGGAGATTTATAGCGGCAAGCCGGGAAAGATCTATTATACTTTAGATGGTGCAGACCCGGACAAGGAGTCTAAGGAGTACAAAAAACCAATTCAATTAGATTCTAATAAAGCGTTAAAAGCAACTTCGGTGAAGGCCAAAGCATATTTTGAGGACGGAACCGAATCGGAGACGATAATCCATACTTACTTTACCGGGGAGACCATTCAGATGAGATATGATACTCTGGTATTCTCCATCACGACCGACCCCTATAATCTCTATGATCATGAATATGGAATCTTTGTGGAAGGTAAGCTGAGAAGTGATTGGATCAAAGAAAATCCTCACGACAAGATTGAGCCCAACGACCCTGCTAACTTCAATATGCGTGGCAAGGACAGTGAACGTGAGGTGTTCATCGAGGTGATTGAACCCGATGGAACACCAGTGATAAGCCAGAAAGTAGGGATCCGTACTTATGGGGGCTGGTCCAGAGCAAATGTTCAAAAGTCGATTAAAATGTTTGCAAGAAAAGAGTATGATGAGAATAATAATAAATTCCGGTATGAATTCTTTCCGGAGAGAACCGATACCGAGGGAAAAGTGATTAACGACTTCAAACAATTAGTACTTCGCAACTGCGGCAATGACAACAGCTTTGCCTTCATCCGCGATGAACTCTTTCAGACATTGGCTTCCCAGGCCGGCTATTCGGATTACGAGGCAGTTCGTCCGGCAGCGATGTATGTCAATGGAGATTACCGAGGCTTTTTCTGGTTACATGAGGTATATAGCGATGAATATTTTGAAGATCATTATGGTAAATATCAAGGTTCTTTTGAGATTTTAGAAGGTGGAGAGACCGAAAAAGATATTGATGAAGATGGTGAGAATGAAGCCTTTGCTACAGAATATATGGAACTGTATGATAAATACTCTAAACTGGACTTAACAAAGGAAGAGAATTATCAAGAGCTAAGTAAGCTGATTGATGTAGAGAATTATTTAACCTATTTTGCACTTCAGATCTATATCGGGAATGAGGATTGGCCTCACAATAATTATAAGACCTATCGTTATTATGCATCAGCAGGAGAAGCGTATAGCAAAGCCCCCTTTGATGGCAAATGGCGTTACCTGCTCCACGATCTGGATTTTAGTACCGGTATCTATGACACCGGAGCTTTGGTGGATAACATCGGTAAATTTGTTGGACCGAACGGAGAGGCCAGAGAAGCCTGTCCTCTGTTTGGACAATTGATGCAGCGAGAGGATTGTAAGGAGCTGTTTATTAAGCAGACAGCGGATCTTTTCAATGGAGCCTTTGCACCTAAGAACCTAAGTGAGGTGCTGGGAGTGATGAATGCCGCCAGAATGAATGAGCTGAACCATACTTATGGTAAAAATCTGTTGGATGATTGGGTGAAGCCCGATCAATTGGAATATCGTCTTGGAGTATTGAAGACCTATGCACAGGAGAGAGCATCCCATATTCTTACGAAGTATCAGAGCTACTTTGGTCTTGGCAAGATATATGAGCTTAAGGCTTCCCCGGCGGAGGGTGGATCGATTAAGGTGAATTCCTATGTCACGGATGAGTTCTTTGAAGGAAGCTATTATGAAGATTATGCAACTATCATAACTGCATCGTTACCCGAGGGAGTTACCTTTGATTACTGGCTGGTCAATGGGGAGAAGGTAGAGGGAGAAGAGCTAACCATTACTCCTTCCATAATTAAGGATGGTCTGGTAGAAGTAAACTGTATGGTGAAGTAAAGAAAATAATAATAAATGAAAGAGTGAAGAAGGGCTGTTGCAAAACCAATGTCAAACATTGTGGGAGTATCAAATCAACGAGATGAGAAGGATGATATAAACCATAATACTTGAACATTAGTGTTTTGCAACAGCCCTGTTCTATATAAGATGTTATAGTAATTCTTATGATAGGAGTTACTAGGTTATAAGGTAATCGGTTTTCCCTTGATGAATACCTGAACTAGCTCAAGATTTTGATCAAGCAGTACCAGATTAGCATATTTACCGGGAGTAATACTGCCATAATTGTCATAAATACCGATTTCTTTAGCAGGATTCACGGCTGCACATTTGATCGCGGTTGTTAGGGGGATGCCAAAGCTGACAGCAATTCTCATGCACTGCATCAGGTTCGTTGCGGAACCAGCTATCGTACCATCGGCTAGGGTTGCTTTGTTGGCAACGACAGTAACCTCCTGGCCACCTAAGGAATAATTACCATCCTTCAAGCCGGTTGCCATCATACTGTCACTAATCAGTATGATTCTATCTTCCCCAAACATCTTGAAGGTGGCGCGGATCACGCTGGGATCGATATGGACGCCGTCACAAATCACCTCAACATGAACCTGCTCGGAGTCTAGGGCTGCACCAATGACACCTGGGCTGCGGTGGGAGAAGGCAGGCATTGCATTGTAGAGATGAGTTAAGTGGGAAGCGCCTTTTTGGAAGGCTTTCAAGGAAGTCTCATAATCTGCGGTAGTATGTGCAAGGGAGATTACCACCTCATCCTTTAATTCCTCGATGCATTCCAGAGCGCCATCTTCCTCCGGAGCGATGGCAAGGATCTTGATCAAGCCGCCGGAAAGAGCCTGCATCTTACGAAAATGCTCTGCATCGGGATGCATCAGATAAGCTGGATTCTGTGCACCCTTCTTAGCAAGGGACAGATAAGGACCTTCCATCTTAATTCCTACAAGGATAGCTCCGCTTTCACTCTGATATTCAGAGGCATTCTTAAAAATCAGGGTTAATTGCTCATCCGCAAGGGTCATCGTGGCTGGTGCAATCGTAGTTACACCGTTTCTTGCCTGATATTCTGCCATAGCCTTTATCGCTTCCTGGGTTCCGTCACAGAAATCATAGCCGACACAGCCATGAAAGTGAAGATCTGTAAGTCCCGGAATTAGGTAGAGACCTTCCGCATCGATTACTTCTTGCTGGCCTGAGGCAGCGGATGGATTAGCTTCAGCTACAAGATATTCTCCTTCGATGGCAATATCCTTAGTTACAAAGCTTCCGGCTTCATTATAAACCATTGCATTTTTTATTATCATAAATTACCCCATTCCTGCGCATGGTTTTTGCGCATTCAAGTTTGTGCTGAATTATTTGCATCTTGGATTGAAGTAGGTACTAACTGTTAGGTCACCCTAACCAATATTTCTTATCCGGGTAAAACTTTTATTTCACCTTAATCAATATTTCTTATTATAGATTAAGTTATCTGCTTAATCTGGATAAGGCACCTTCATCCGCAACGATGGTGACATCGTTATGAAGCTGAAGAACTGAGGCAGGAACCGCAGTTGTAATAGGACCTTCGATTACCTCCCTTAAAATATCTGCTTTTGCTTCGCCGTGGACTACGAGGAGTATCTTCTTCGCTGACATAATGCTTCCGATACCCATCGTATAGGCATGGCGGGGAATCTCAGCTGTTGAATTAAAGTAGCGGGAATTCGCCTCGATGGTGCTAGGAGCGAGCTCTACACAGAAGGTAGATTTGCGGAATATATCGCAAGGCTCATTAAAGCCGATATGGCCATTAATTCCCAAGCCTAAGAGCTGTAAGTCAATCTGGCCAAGGGAAGCAATCAAACTGTCATATCGTAGACATTCTTTCGCTATATCCGGTTCCATTCCATTTGGAATATTGGTGTTCGCTAAATCGATATTGATATGTTTGAACAGATTCTCGTACATAAAGTAATAATAGCTGCAGGGGTTGTTCTTAGGAAGACCAACATATTCGTCCAGATTCACTGTCCTTACTTTGGAAAAATCAATATCTCCCTTATTGCACCAATCGATCAGCTTCTCATAAGTACCTACGGGAGAGGACCCGGTTGCAAGGCCAAGAACACTGTCTGGCTGAAGAATAACCTGTGCTGAAATAATGTTAGCGGATTTTCTACTCATATCCGCATAGTCTCTCGTTCTAATGATTTTCATAGCTTTCTCCATTCTGTATTTGCTTCTAACATTGACAAATTATGCTTGTTATGATAAACTTGTTATAACAACATAACTACTTGAATCAAAAATAACACAGTTCAAGTAAAATGTAAATCATTAATTTATGAAAAGAGGGCAGGACCATGAAATCACTTCCCCGTTATATGCAGGTTATGAACTATTATATCCCTCTGATTAAGTCCGGTAAGTTAAAGGAAGGCGAGAAGATGCCGACGGAGGAGGAGATCTGCGAACTCTTTAATATTAGTAGAATTACGGTACGCCGGGCTCTGGATGGTTTACAACAGGACGGCTATATCTATAAACAGCAGGGCAAGGGAAGCTTTGTGATGATGAAGAAGACGGGATTTCAGCTGAACCACCTCAAGGGATTTACCGAAGAAATGAAAACGCTTGGCAAAGTACCTTCCAGTGAGATAATCACTTTTGATATTGTAACGCCGAAAGAAAAGGTTGCAGAGGTGCTAAACATTGATAAGAGCCAGAAAATCTATCTGCTTGAAAGACTGCGTCTGGCGGATGGAGTACCGATTGCAATTGAGAGAGTCCATCTTCCTTTTTATCGTTTTCCTACACTTCGTAATGCTAATCTGAAGGATTCACTCTATGAGATTTTACAATATCAATTCGGATGTGAGAGCTATAAGGGAGTTCAGGAGATTCATGCAGGTCTGGCCTCGGAAGAAGAAGCAAAGCTTTTGCAGATTGCGCCTAGCTGTGCGGTTCTTCATATCAATCGTACTACCTATGAGCAGGATGGTGCAGCCTATGAATATGTGGAATCTACCTATCGTGGGGATCAGTATCAGTTTACGGTAACTTTGTACAAATAAGATGGAATGAGTGAAATAGTAGAGTCTGACTTGTCATAACAAGTTGGACTTTCTTTTATGAGTTAATCTTGACATGGCCTGATCGGGATAGTCGGTATGCTATCCCAGTGCAGGATTAATACTTCTGAACAAAATAATGAAAATACATATTAGACATTGACTTCAATTTGGGTATAATGGAATTAGAAGCTTGATGGTTCGGGTGAAATAAGTCGGACCAATGATTTGAGGCGAATATATGTGCAATAATAGAAAGGACAACTATGAGTAAAGAATTGGTTGATGAATATTCCTTCCTGCCGAAGCTGTGTATTATGTTGCAGGAGATAGAGGCCCGGGAAAATACTGCAATGGAGCTGGCGGCAAGAGCTGCCTATGAATCGATCCGCTCAGGGGGATTACTTCACGTATTTGCAACGGGGCATTCGCACATGATTGCTGAGGAGATGTTCTTCCGGGCAGGTGGGTTGGTTCCGGTGAATCCGATTCTGAATTCTTCCCTAATGACACAGGAGGGAGCGCTTCAGAGCATGTATAACGAGAGAAAATCCGGTTTCGCCAAGGAGATACTTGAAGAAGCGAACCTTAAGAAAGGTGACACGATCATTATCTCCTCGAATTCAGGGATTAATAATGTTCCGGTGGAAGCTGCCATGATCGCTAGAGAATTGGGTCTCACTGTCATTGGAATCACATCCTTAACAGCTTCAAAATCTTTGGAAGCAAGACATGTCGGTGGCAGGAAGCTATATGAGTGCTGTGATATCGTAATTGATAATCATGTTCCGATGGGGGATGGGATCCTTACGATACCGGAGAACGGACTTGTAACCGGTGGAGCCTCCTCCTTTAGTAGCTTCTTTATCGCTCAGAGAATTGTACTTAAGATTGAGAATTGCTTTCTTGCTGAGGATAAGCTTCCTCCGGTCTATATGAGTGCCAATATACCGAACGGTACAGAACACAATGCAACACTGATTGCGGAGTATCAGGATAAGATCAAATTTTTATATTAATGAGATGATACCCTTGTCACAAACTTACTCAAAGGGTAGGCAGGCTAGATTTATGATAAGGGATCTTAAGGAAAGGAAGAGGTGTAGCGATGCAAAAGGATACAAATTGCGCATATTGTATGGAGGGAGAACTGGTAGAGAAATTCGGCATAAAGATCTGCGAGTTAAAAGCCTCTAAGGTATATCTGTTTAAGGAGCAAAGCCATGAAGGACGTGTGATTGTAGCTCATAAGAATCATGTCAGTGAATTGGTGGAGCTTAATGAGGAGGAGCGGAATGATTTCTTCGCGGATATCGATCGGGTAGCGAAGGCTTTGCATGCAGCCTTCCATCCGGACAAAGTGAATTATGGTGCATACGGTGATACCGGACGCCATCTTCATTTCCACCTCGTTCCGAAATATAAGGATGGATATGAGTGGGGCACGGTGTTCGCCATGAATCCGGAGAAGATATTCTTAGAAGAAGAGAAATATAACGAGCTGATTGATAGAATTAAGGCGCAATTAAGTTAATTAGGGTTTTGTGGTACGAAGGCTTCAATGAGTCCTGCGGATCATGAATAGTTTTTCTGCCGAGAGGAATACTATTCCTACCAAAGGAAAGGAAGTGATAGCTTGAGTAAGCAAGCGCAACAAAGATACCGCAAAGAGAAGGAGAAAGAAAACCTTAAGAATGTTGGTAATAGCAACGATGCTTCAAACTCTGCTAAAGATACAAATAATGATAAAAAGTACAACAATAATAAGTACAATACAGAAGGCTAGCGGGATAAACCGCTTTTAATTAATAAGAAGTAAGGTAAAGGACAGCCCCCATACCCAGAAGGTAAAGGCTGTCCTTTTTTGCTAATTTATACTTTTGATTTGATATCTAAGTTGATACTGTTTTGGTGAGATATCCTTGTATTGTTTAAACTGCTGGATGAAATAGCTGGAGGTGGAGAAGCCGACCTGCATCGCAATCTCTGTAATATTTAGATCCGTGGAAGTGAGTAGCCGTTCTGCCTTGGTTATTCTTACATAGTTTAGATATTCACGGAAGCTTCGCTTCATAATTCTTGTGAAGAGCCGGGAGAAATAACTATAGCTTAGATTGGAGCGCTGAGCCATCTCAAGCGCTGTGATATCATTCTGGTAATTATTCTCGATGTAATCGAACACATTCTGAATACGTTTCACCATATCTTTATTAATCTCTTCATCGATATTCAGGTCCACATTCTGCTCGTTCCATCTGCGGAGAATGAAGAGAAACAGATTATAGATATTTGCACGGATGGCTAGCTCGTAGCCGTATTGTTTATGATGGAATTCACGGTTTATCCCATGAATGATATCCGGAATAATGGTCTTCTCTATCTCCTCCTTACCGAATATCTTCTGATGAGTAGACTCGTTCAGGATAAAGGGCATAACATATTTCATCTCGAAGAGTGACTGAGTTGTGGTATAAAGCATCTCAGGCTCGAATTTAATAACGACATATCGATTTAAGTTGGGAGAGAGGGAGAAGATGTTGTGAATCTCATTGGAATTAATGAGAACCATATCACCTTCACCAAAATAATGATCCTTATTATTTAATAAAATCCGATATTTTCCTGTGATTGCGTAAATGATCTCAATATAGTTGTGAATATGGGCCTGAACCATGAGTTGGGCACCTTCTGCATCTTGAATATGCGCATTAAACTGAAGGGGTTCATCACCATACATATCCCTAGGTTCTACATAATAGTCATGCTCCAAGTAAAAATCCTCCAATGACAAATTATTGATATTTTTTTATAAATAAATTATATCATGAGAAACGTTTTTATGCTATGTTTTATTCAGTGGGATATGCAAATTTATCTCAGAACCGAGTAGCACTATATAATAAAAAAAAGGAGTTAAGCCACGATGGAGAAGAAAATTAAAGTTGGTATTATTGGTTGTGGAGGTATTGCAAATGGAAAGCATATGCCCTCCCTTAGTAAATTAGGTGATGTAGAACTGGTTGCTTTCTGTGATATCATAGCAGAGAAAGCAGAAAAAGCAAAAAAAGAGTACGGAACACCAGATGCGAAGGTTTATACTGATTATAAAGAATTATTAAAGGACAAAGATATTGAAGTGGTTCATGTATGTACCCCGAATCGTTCCCATGCTCCCATTTCCATTGACTCTATGCAGGCAGGTAAGCATGTTATGTGCGAGAAACCGATGGCTAAGACAGCAGAGGATGCAAGAAAGATGGTTCAGACAGCGAAGGAAACAGGGATGAAGCTTACCATTGGTTATCAGCATAGACATAAGCCGGAAGCAATCTATCTTAAGAGTGTGATTGAGCGCGGAGATTTAGGTGATATTTACTTCGCTAAGGCATTTGCCGTACGTAGAAGAGGAACTCCGAACTGGGGCGTATTCCTCAATGAATATGAGCAGGGTGGAGGTCCATTAATCGATATCGGCACTCATTCCCTAGATGTTACTCTCTACCTGATGAACAATTATGAGCCTAAGATGGTAGTTGGTACAAAGTATAAGAAGGTTAATAATGCAGATTGTGGTAACCCTTGGGGTGGCTGGGATGCGGAACAGCACACCATGGAAGATTCAGCGTTCGGCTTCATCGTTATGAAGAATGGAGCAACCATCATTCTTGAGTCCAGCTGGGCACTCAATACCTGTGAACCGATTCAAGAGGGTAGCACGGTTCTGTGCGGATCCGATGCAGGAGCTCAGATTAAGAATGGCGTAACCATCAATAAGGGAGAGTTCAACAGACTAATCGAAGTAAAACCTGACATGGCAAGCGGCGGTGTAGCTTTTTATGAAGGCACTTCCATGAGCCCGGCAGATGTAGAAGCAAGACGTTGGATTGATGCAGTGAAGAATGATACTGATCCGGTTGTATTACCTCAGCAGGCTTGTGTGGTATCTGAGATATTAGAAGCAATTTATAAATCAGCTGAAACTGGTCAACCGGTATACTTTAACTAATATGAAGGGGATAAACCTATGAATGTCGCAATCATAAGCTATTGGCATGTTCATGCTGAAGGCTATACGAAAGAAATCCTGGAGAAGACAGACAGCAAGGTGACTGCAATATGGGATGAGGATGCAGAGCGTGGACTCAGATACGCAAAGCAATTTGGTGCAACCTTCTATGAGGATTATGATGAATTGCTAAGTGACAAGAGCATTGAGGGTATTGTGCTCAACTCAGCTACCTCGGAGCATACCAGACTCATTCTGAAAGCGATTGAAGCTGGTAAAAAGGTGTTCTCTGAGAAGGTATTAGCGCTGACTAATGCGGAATGCCTGGAGATTAAGGAAGCACTTGAAAGAAATAATGCGGAGTTGACACTTTCCCTTGTGAAGAAATGTGATCCTGAATTCTTATTCGCAAAGCAGATGGTGCAAAGTGGCGCTTTAGGCCGCATCACCTATGCAAGAATGCGCAATGTCCATAATGGAAGCATTGGCAATTGGCTTCCCGCACATTTTTATAGCTTAGAACAATGTGGCGGTGGTGCAATGATTGATTTGGGTGCACACCCGATGTACTTATTAAATTGGTTGCTCGGCGAGCCCAAAATGGTCCAATCTGTTTTTACCAATATAACCGGGCATGAAGTAGAAGATAATGCCGTATCGGTGATAGAATTTGAACAGGGAGCGATTGGTGTATCTGAGACCGGCTTCGTATCTGTGTATACTCCAGCAACCTTAGAGATTAGCGGAACGAAGGGTACTCTTTATATTCGCAACGGTGTAAGCTACGCGAATGAGGAGACAAAGGGTCAATGGGTAACACCCGAGATACTGCCCCAAGCGCTCCCATCCCCCCTAATCCAGTGGATCAACGGTAATAACACATCAGAGGACGTAACCTTTGGTATTGAGGAAGCAATCGTACTGACCAGAATGATGGAGGCTGCCTATAAGTCTTATCATAATGGCACAAGAGAAAGGGTATAGGAGGAAAAGAATGGAGATATCATTACAGCTTTACTCCATCCATGAAGAGACGAAGAAGGACTTTACCGGTTCTGTTAAGAAAGTCGGCGAGATCGGTTTTAAAGGTGTTGAATTTGCAGGGTATGGTGGTCTGTCTTCTGAGGAACAGAAGCAGTTATTAGCAGAGAGTGGACTATACTCCGTCGGTACTCACTGTGGACTTCAGGTATTCACGGATACTTTTGAGGAAGAGCTTCAATATAGCCAAGCAATCGGTTCAAAATACATTATTTGCCCTTGGGCAAAGGTTGACACTCTGGAACAGATTGATCATCTGGCACAGGTGCTGAATGAAGCCTCGGAGAAAGCAGCAAAGGTAGGCATCAAGGTAGGATATCACAATCATGATCATGAGTTTGTTATGATTAACGGCGAATATGCTCTTGACCTGCTTGCACAGAAGACCAATGAGAATGTTGTTCTTGAGCTGGATGTCTTCTGGGTAGCCTATGCAGGAGTTGATCCTGTGGAATATATCAAGAAATGGGGCAAGAGGGTCGAACTCATCCACATCAAACAGATCGATAAGAATAAAGCGAATGTGGATATCCCGGATGGAATTATTGACATGAAGCAGATTAAAGAAGCAGCACAGTATGCTACCTATTTTGTACTCGAGCATGAAGAATACGATAAAGCAGTCTGGGATGCACTTGAGAATGATTTTGAAGCTTTGAATAGGATCTAATAGATCACTCCTCTAATTTTATAAATGTATTTGCTAAGAACGAGGGATATTCTTACCGAGATTAAATCTGAAATCACGGTTAGAATATCCCTCGTTGTTCTATTTGATAATATCGTCAATATAACTTGACCTCACACAACGCAAAAGAGGATGAATCTAAGTTAATTAACATCCCCAATGTAGAGAGAGGAAGTAATGTTTCCATTTACATCAATGCACTCTATAATTTTCTTGGGGTAGATATTGTACTCCTTAAGCTTTGATAATTCTAACCAGGCAACTCCAACCTGCACCTGGTCAAGGTTGGTTGCTTTCTCTAAATCTATGGGAGTTTCTAATCTGCATACAAAATAATATTCTATCTGATGTATATCAGAATCCGATTCTGCAAACTCATGGTTCTTACCAATATATTCTCTGATCCAAACCAATTCTCCTATGCTTACCTTTGCCCCTAATTCTTCATAACACTCACGCTGTAGAGCATCTGCAAAGGTTTCGCCTGCCTCTTGCCCACCTCCGGCAAATAGGTAGGATACTTTACCATCTTTAAAATCACATTCAGTTACTAAGAGCTTACCCTGATCAATTATGATTGCCTTGACACTATTTCTGATTGGTTTCATTTTCGCCTCCGTTAATTATAGTCTTATGTATATTTGTTGTTCTATTTTAAGCCAGCTTATGACTTCTAACATAATTATTCTAATACAAGCTGGATTAATCGTATCTCATGAGGCTCTAGCTCAACGTTAAGAGAAAGAGAACCGTCTGTAACCACCCGATGGTTTTTCGTCATCATAGGGACGGAGAGGCTTCGCAGGGTTTCAAGCTCGGAGGGTTCTCCCATCCTAAGCCACTGGTCAAAAACACTCCCGTGACTTCGGTTGACGTAGGTATGCGTAATTGCGTAAGCTCCGTCCTTAAGTCCGTCTAGGATTAGGTCAAAGTCTAGAGCACACGCAGTAGGAAAGGCATGATAGCGTTCTGTGAAGGTGGTATTAAAGTTGATTCCCTCCCCATAGAGCTCAGAATAATGGTGGTAGTTATATAGGATTAGGGAATACCGTGAAGCATCTGCATTCTTCGTCAGAAAGTAGCCTTCCCCCTGAGTAATAAATAAATCCTCCAATTTTGTGAGTAGATAATAAGCATAGTACGCCGGTTTTTTGATACCGCCCCGGGTAAAGAAGCCCATGCCACCATGGAAGGTTTCTGCGGCAGGAGGAAGCTCTTCCAACCGATCGGTAAGTGACCAGTGACAGAAGCTTTCCATCCGATCATAATTCTGCAGTATATTACGGACGATATAACAGGAACTATAACACGTATCATTGAGCCATTCCCGATGAGAGGAGGTAAAGTTCCATTCTGTGATATAGACCGGAGCTTGTTGCTCCAAACCAAGATAAGCTTTCACATCCTGGATATATTTATGAAATTGATCCGGATCAGAGGATAGGGTAAGGCCGCTGTTCTCTGTCACAAAATCACCTGAGAAAACTCCCCGCAGCTGCAGGGGCTTCTTGCACTCAACACTATAAAAATTAAAAAGGTAAGCATCCGGTAGGCAGCCATGCTCTTCGGCATATTCGAGATATCTCTTATAATTCTCGCTGGGAAAATCAGAGAGAATATAGGAAGTGGAGGCAAAGCATACCGATGGCAGGAATGCCTTCACTGTCTTATAACTTAGTTGATACAACCGTAGCGAGGCTTCTACTTCGGAAAAATCAAAGGGAAAGTCATTCAAGGTCTCATTCCAGAAGGTGAAAATCCAGGAGCTTACTTCTTTGCCGCCATATCGTTTCACCACATGATTAGTGAATTCATTCACCAGGTATTCCCATTTACGATCTTCTTTGGGTTCACTTATGATGAAAGGATAATAAAACAGGGTTTTGGAAGGCTCCTTTGCCATATCCTTTGGCATAAAGGATAGTTGAATCATGGGGATTAGCTTAATATCAAGCAGGAAATCTAATACAAGATCAGTATAATAGAAATCTAAGATGGGATTGCCCAGACGATCCTCCCGATATACGTTCATTGCGTCATCAAAGATACCATGGAACTTGATATATTGAAAGGGCATCTCGGTCTGTTGGATACGAAGCATCTGTCTGATATCTTCATAGAGCAGTTCTCTGGCTCTGCCAACAGAACAGAAATTGCGGAAGCTGTGCTTCAATAAGGAGCTGCTTTCCTTGACATGGATTTCCTGCAATTTTCGTTTGGCGCCAACCTTATCCTTGTTGGGATTAAGGGAGGCAGCATCGGACAGATAAGGTACGAGCTTATCAAAGTAATTATTTTTCTCCAGGATCAGATAATTAGAAGAATGATTCTCAACCAAGGGAGAGGTCATCTTATGCTCTGATAAAATGTCTTTGCGATAGATACTCGGCAGCATTCCATACTGCTTTCTGAACAGTGTTGCATAGGAGCGCGGACTGGGAAAGCCGTTTCTATCTGAAATCTCCTCAATGGATGCATCCTGATACAGATCACGGAGGGAGTGCTCCAGGCGTAGCTTTGTCAGGTAGGCAGAGAAGGTTATGCCCATATGCTTCTCAAAGAAATGAGACAGGTAGGAGGGAGACATATATTCATGTGTTGCGACGTCAGTAAGAGTTAAGTTTTGTGTAAAATGAGCTTCTATGTAATCGGTAATGCTTCGAAGCCGTACCAGTGCTTTCTGTGACAGTACTGCTTCCTCGTTATTCTCTGCCTTAAAATTCTGCACCAGCTCATTCATCAGCTGGAAAGCATAAGATAAGTTCGTCAGATTGTTCTGCAAATTCCCGGAGAAATTAGACTGGAGCATACGTGCCAGTAGCTGCTTGATTTTATAATAAGGTGCTTTGTCAATTACTTCAGAAGAATTGCAGTGAAAGGAGATGCCTTCCGGAGTCAACCAGCTCATATGGAACATGGACATTCGCATCTGAAGGGATAATAGAACACAATCTTTACTGCAGGTCTCATGAAGGACGTTGGGATTGATGACAATAATGTCATCCTCCTTCAGAACGAAAGACTGGCTACCTATCATAACATTCATCTCGCCGCTTAAGACAAAGAGTAATTCCAGGCTACGATGCCAATGCTTTGCTATATTTCCGATACGCTGATAGAACAGCTTCATTGGCATATCTTCATTGTATTCAATTATCTCATGAGTTGCGTTCATACCAACCTCCACACGGATTATCGCTATCTTTTATTTTGAATCAAATATAGCATATTTGTGCAGATGAGTACAGAGCAACTGTAGTTCTATGCTATAAATTTATATAATAAAATGGAACAATTTGGCTAAAAGGGATTTACCAAAGACGAATGTTGTAATATAATAGTCAATACAGGCGAAAAACTGTTTGCTCGTAAAGCAGGCAGGTAAGTTAGTGTGGATAACAAATATGACAGGGGGATTATTTCGTGAAAACAGTAGGATCTGAATTCTTGACAAGGAGCAAACCGTATGTGCGTAAGCTCATCGAGTTGCTGTCAAAGGATTATAAATATGTATCCGTGCTTGGCACAGATACGAGGGGTAAGGTATACCGTGTAGGTAAGACCGGTACCGAAGTAATTGATGTTATGTTGGCAGAGCGAGGTTTTGTGGTAAGGCTTCATAATGGAGTGAATTACTCTGAATATTCCTTCAATGAGATTGATGAGGATAAGCTTACCTCCATCGTTGCAGATATCAAGGATAAACTACATAAGGTGGCAGCAGAAATTAGTGTAAATACATATGCCTTAGTCGAGGAAGAGGAGCTTGCAGAGCAATTCTTCAGCTTGACGGAGACGGATCCTGAGAGTATCAGTGCAGAGGATATCATAGGGAAATTGACAGAGATTAAGGACCTGGGCTGCTCTTTATCCGAACAGGTAGTGAACTTTCGTGTAGGGTTCAGTTATAACCATGTCTCGAAAATCTTCTTATCTGCGAAGAAGGATCTGGAGCAATCTTATACCTTTAGTGAAGC
>JAQZBA010000046.1 GCA_029239365.1 Herbinix sp.
TGCAATACTTACTTGATTGTTATCAAATACTTTATCTGTCATAACCGTACCTCTCCTTCCTTCCGGCGTATTTTTACGCCATTCTGCTCTAAAATGTGGAATGAATGTATTACTCCCTCAAAAGTAACTTTCATTCATCTAGATAATATATATGCTAATTTCCAAATTTTAGAAGTAAAAATCTCAATATATTTATATACTTTACATTTTTTGTTATTTTATACAAAAACAACTTAATTATTTATTTATTTTTATGGAAACATACGTTGATTTTTAATTAGACGTTGTGCTACAATGATAAGGTTGCAAAAACAATGACATGAATTAGAAAAAAGAATTGTTCGCGTGCAAGGCACGCAGATTGGAGCATTAATAAATGAAACGAGAGGATATTCGAAATATTGCCATAATCGCCCATGTTGATCACGGTAAGACTACACTTGTGGACGAATTACTGAAACAGAGCGGTGTATTTCGGTCCAACCAAGCCGTAGTAGAAAGAGTCATGGATTCCAATGCATTAGAACGGGAACGTGGTATTACCATCTTATCTAAAAATACCGCTGTTCAGTACAATGGATGCAAGATTAATATTATAGATACTCCTGGACATGCAGATTTTGGTGGCGAGGTGGAACGTGTCTTAAAGATGGTAAATGGTGTAATCTTGGTTGTAGATGCTTTTGAAGGTCCTATGCCACAGACAAAATTCGTATTAAAGAAAGCTTTGGATCTTGAATTACCAGTTATCGTCTGTGTCAACAAAATTGACCGTGCAGAAGCTAGACCTGCAGAAGTCGTAGATGAAGTATTAGAATTATTACTTGACCTAGATGCAAATGATACACAGCTAGATTGTCCTTTTGTATTTGCGTCTGCAAGACAAGGTATTGCTGCTCTTAACATTGGCGATGAAGCTACTGACATGAACCCTTTATTTGAAACTATTATCAATTATATACCTGCTCCGGAGGGTGATCCTGATGCGAGTACACAGGTACTCATCAGTACCATTGACTATAATGAATATGTAGGTAGAATCGGCGTTGGTAAGGTAGATAATGGAGTTATTCGTGTAAATCAGGATGCTGTATTAGTAAATGCCCACGAACCCGATACAAATGTAAGAGTTAAAATCAATAAACTTTATGAATATGATGGTTTAAAGAGAGTTGAGGTACAGGAAGCTAGAATCGGTTCCATCGTTGCAATATCAGGTATTGCAGATCTTCACATCGGTGATACCATCTGTTCCTCAGATAACCCTGTAGCAATTCCTTTCCAGAAAATATCAGAACCTACACTGGCCATGTATTTCAATGTAAATGACAGCCCTTTAGCAGGAACCGAAGGAAAGTTTGTAACTTCCAGGCATTTAAGAGAACGTCTCATGCGCGAATTAAATACAGACGTAAGTATTCGTGTTGAGGATACTGATACTACTGAAAGCTTCAAAGTATCCGGACGTGGTGAACTTCATCTTTCAGTATTAGTAGAAAATATGAGACGTGAAGGCTTCGAATTCTCAGTAAGTAAGGCTGAAGTATTATATAAAACTGACGAACATGGTAAAAAGCTAGAACCAATGGAACATGCCATGATCGATGTTCCGGATGAATTTACCGGTATTGTAATTGAAAAATTAGGCCAACGTAAAGGTGAAATGATTAATATGTTTACCTCTGGAAGCGGCCATACACGACTTGAATTTTCCATTCCTGCACGTGGTTTAATTGGTTATCGAGGTGAATTTTTAACTGATACAAAGGGAAATGGTATTATTAACACTCTCTTTGATGGTTACGATCCTTACAAAGGCGATATCCAATATCGTAAAACAGGAAGCTTAATCGCTTTCGAAACCGGAGAAAGCATCACATACGGTCTTTATAATGCGCAAGAGCGTGGTACTCTTTTCATCGGAGCTGGTATCCGAGTATATGCTGGTATGGTAGTTGGACAAAATCCTAAAGCAGAGGATATGGAAGTAAACGTATGTAAGAGAAAGCAGCTTACCAATACCCGTTCCTCAGGTGCAGATGATGCATTGAAATTGTCACCTCCGAGAATTCTCAGTTTGGAAGAAGCTCTTGATTTCATTGAAACTGATGAATTACTAGAGGTAACTCCTATTAGTCTTCGTATCAGAAAGAAGATTCTCGACTCAACCACACGTTCCAGAGATCGTAGAAATAAGCAAAGCAACTAAAGATATTAACATATAACTAAAGAAGGATTATAGCCTCCCAGTTGTCCTAGCCAATGACTCAACAGTCTATTGTGCTAGGAATAACGGAGAAGCCATAGTCCTTCTTTTTGATTGATATGTAATACCTATAAGCAAGCTTGCAGTATGCTCACTACGCTTTTTAATACCATGAATGAAATGCTCACTACGCTTTTTATTGATATTTTTTTAACATAGTACAATAAAAAATAAAGATTATTTATTCAGTTCCTTTATGTCTAGGATTCTCTGATCCGGATATTTACCGATTTCCTTAATACTCTTAATCTGATATTGTTCCAGTATATCCTTAAAATATGACTTCAAGGTATCCTTCGCAATAATCTTATTGTTATACTTATCCCTAGAAATCTTAATCATAGACTTTTCATAGGAAGTCATCGCATTCAAAGCTTTTGGTCCATACCAGGTGAAGGCTTCCATAATTGCATCCACAAGATCAATCTCCTCTTGCACCAGGAAATCCTCGCCACCCTCCAACATATGTATTCCGCAACGCTTCATTCCTTCGTAGAGTTTTAAATAAGGCATATGTTCGTTATTGATGCCACATTCCTCCTGGAATAACTCCTTATCATAGAGTGCCAACGAAAATACTTGAGCATAATACAACAAAAACTGAATATAGCTAGGACAAATTTCTGCATTGCATTTATTCACTATATAATATGTCACTGCATAAATTTTTGAAGCCATAATTTTTGACATAACAGCCTTTTTACTCTTTTTGAATGCTACCCCTGTCAAGCATTCCTTTTTCCTACATAAAAGATCATAATAGAATTCCGGATCGTCCAAAATTGCTTTCAGCTTATTGGAGTACTCGTTCGTCGGAATATCACCTTCCATATATCGAATAACTGTGGTCTCTCCCCAGCCAAGAAGCTTCGCTAATGGCTTTTTCCCTATACGATAACGATCAAGAATTAACTTAATTTCGTCAGCAGTGATAATCGCTTCATTATCCATATCGTTTCTGTTACCTTTCATATCTGTACTCCTCAGTTAAAATATTGGGTATCCTCTGTATAAATTTTCATTTTTCTAGATTTATATTACCATTGTTTTCCTCTTTTGTACATGAATCTTTCGTTTTTCTTTAAATTTTAAGGAATTTCTAATCTTACTTAATCCTGCATTAAAACTTCCTAAACTCATTTAGATCTTTCGCAATAATCTTAAATCCTTTGATAGTGCGATCAAATAAACCAATGCGATATAGCTTCACTATTACCATTCCGATTGGGATACCGATGATCATTCCGAAGACTCCATAGAAGCGATAGCCGATAAACATAAAGAATAATGTTGCTAACGGGTGTAGACCGATACTGTCACCTACCATCTTCGGCTGTAGAATCTGTTTTACAATCTGACAGATCAAGTAAATGATAACCAGACCAACGGCACGGAAATAGTTCCCTGTAACTACATCAATAATCGCCCAAGGCCACAATACTGCTCCGGTACCAAAGACAGGGAGAACATCTAAAAATGCAATTCCTAACGCAAACAAAAAGGAATAACCAACCTTTAACACCTCAAATCCAATGAACATAATGATTGTAATAACAATCATTATCTTAAACTGAGCCTTAAAATACCCTCCAAAAGCAGCCTTGAAGTTATCAAAGATTAGATGCCAATAATTTGTAATCGATTCAGGAATATGCTTTTTTAATTTTGATGATATTTCATTTCTACCTGCTGCAAAAAAGTATGCAGATAGGATTATAACGATGAAGCCCAGAAAACCTTCCGCTATATTACGCGCAAAATTGCCTGCTGTACTGATGGTAGGAAGTTCAATCTGCTCGGATATGTTCGTTGCATAATTACCCACTCCGTTGATTAAATTATTAATCATCTCTTGAATATTGGTTGGTAATGTTTCAGCGAATCGGAGAATCGCCTGAGTCATATCCTCAAATTGTTCCTTAATACTCTCAATAATAACCGGCATATCCTCCATCAGTGCTCGAACTTCCTTCACTAACAGGGAGATGATTAAAGCTGTAACACCAATAATGGCAGCAATTACCAGAACCAGAATAATTACAGAACTATGCTTACGATGAATCTTCACCTTTTTCTCAAGAAAATGTACTAGAGGATTCGCTATCAATGCAATAATCCATCCAATCACAAAAGGCATAAAGAAATTGAGTAATCTAGGTAGCAATAACATTAGCAAAAGTGCCCCTACTATAACTACTACGAAGTTTATCACTATTTTCAAGTATAGTAAAAATCGGTCCATAGCTCTCCTCTCTTACAATTACTATGATGATACGTGGAAGTTACTACCCATGAATTAATTCAGCTCCGATCGCATATTTCAAGCAAGCTTGAATATACTCACTACGCTTTTATTATATCATGAACGATAAACCCGTTCATGGTCTTCAGCTCCGATCGCATATTTCAAGCAAGCTTGAATATACTCACTACGCTTTTATTATAATATAACTTATAAAATAAAGACATGTATTTTAGTAGATTACTTCATTATTTTTTTAATATATTTTATAAACTGTGCTTATAGAACGAAGTGCCTGCCGAGGCAGACACTTTCCTATTATGAACTGATGTATGGTTGTTTCATTGACTTTTCATCATCAGCCGTTATGATCTATCCCCTTGCCGCCCAACGATTGCAACAACAAGGTCAGAAAGAAGATAGTCGCTGCAATGATAACAATAGTCGGACCTGCTGCCGTACTCATATAATAAGATAATATCAACCCTATTATTCCCGAGAATAGGGATATTAGTATCGAAAACAAATGATACTCCCTAACATTCGAGGAAATATTGCGGCTAGCTGCTGCAGGTAGTATGAGTAACGCATTTATGATCAAGATTCCAACCCACTTTACCGAGAACATAACGATAATAGCAATAATAACACTGAAGTAATCTTCCAATCTCCTAATGTTGATATTTTTACTCTTAGCGAGAGACTCATTTACACTAATCGCATGCAGCTTATTAAATCCTAAGAACCAGAAGATGAGCGTTAATAGGAAAATGATAAAGAGAAGGATAATTTCTCTTGTCGTAATGCTTAGAATATCACCTACCAACAACGCAGAGTACTTAGCAAAATTACCTCCTCTGGACAGAATAACAAGTCCAACTGCCATGCTTAGAGATGCAAAAACAGAGATAACCGTATCTGTTGATACGGTCTTCCTACGTTTTATTCGATTTAATAGTAAGGCAAAAGCAATCGCAAACACCAGCATTGACAAATTGGTATCTACTATCCCAAATACGGTACCAAGTGCTAGTCCTGTTAATGCAGAATGACCTAAGGCATCTGAGAAGAACGCCATTCGGTTATTAACAATCATGGTTCCCAGTATACCAAATAAGGGTGTAATAATCAAAACAGCCAGCAATGCATTCTTCATAAAGTCATATTCAACCCAGGGAAAGGGTAATATTGTTTCAATTATGTTATATACTATATTCATCTTCTGCTCCTATCCGAATAATCGCTTGAACTCTTCACCGTCTAAGACCTCTTCCGGTGTTCCTTCCTTTACTATTGTTTTATCCAGCAGAATTACGCGGTCTGCATATTGCCGTACAAAATCAAAATCATGGGATACGATGATCATTGCTAAATCATAGTTACTTTTTAACTTGCCAATATTCTTATAGAATAGCTGCATACCATTCGTATCAATACCGGATACCGGTTCATCCAATAATAATAGATTCGGTATCGGAGAGATTGCAATTGATAGTAGTACTCGTTGCAGCTCACCACCGGACAAATCGCAGGCACGTTTATCAATTAACTCCTGCGCTTCGAAGACCTCCAGCTGCTCCTTCACATAGCGGTAGACCTTTGGATTCTTCCGAAAGAAGATTGGTGAATTGCTAATATATCCGGCAAATAAGTCATATACACTCATTGGTGTATTTTTCTCCATATTGACATATTGGGGGACATATCCTATTTTAAGGTTTTCCATTCTCTGATTTTTTAGATCACTGAATTCAATCGTTCCCTCATGCTTGACCTCTCCCAGGATTGCTTTAATCAGAGTTGACTTTCCTGCTCCGTTTTTACCAATGATTACAGTAATCTTCCCACAATGAATGTGAAGATTAACATTATCGATGATTACCTGTGAGCCGTCCCTTACGCTGATATTATTCATCTTTAGGCAATGCATACCACAAGCAGCCTCATTGAGCTTTGCTGTTTTTATGTGCTTATGTGACATGTTCCTCGTAACTTTCATTTTATGCTCGTACCTTTCCTACCTGATACTGCCGGGTAATTGATATCACTATGCAGATAATACTATGCGACTGTAGAATAACTGATTTAAGCTGCTTGACCAAACTTATACTCTGATTATAAGATATCTTACATTATTTTACCAATCTTTTCAAGGTTTCGACATTTTCCTTCATCGCTTCCAAATAGGAATTCTTCGAACCGTCACCGGTAACTGCAGAATCTATGATATATACGGAAGCCCCAGTCTCTGCTGCAATTTGACTTGCAATATGATCACTATATTGCTCCTCTGTAAAAAGATACTGAATACTTCCCAGGTTGACCTCATCTATAATTTCTCCAATCTCTGCCGAAACAAGGACGGTATCCGAATCCAGTGGAATGGTATGGGCTACAGTAATTCCCACTCGATTAGCCAAGTAGGCAAATGCATCGTGGAAGATAACCGCATCCCTTTTCATTAGAGTGTTTTCACTATTTAATTCATTGGACAATTCAATTATCTGTTGGTCCAAGGTTCTTACCTTTTCGGTATAGCTTTCAGCATTGCTATCCAAGCGTTCAACTACAGATAAATCTACCATCTCAGAATTCTTGATATAATCACTTAAGTTTTTCGTAACATTCTCTATCTGTTTTATATAGAGCAGTGGATCAAGCCACACATGAGCATTCCACTCTCCATGGTCATGTTCTTCCTCTGACCCCTCTTCAGACGGCTCCTTGGCACTGTCAGCCTCATCAGAAGCGTGCTCCTCAGCAGAGGGTAACATCTCAATTCCTTGGCTTGCATCAATAATTGTTAGGTCAGGATAGTTAGCCATAATATCTTCCAGAAATCCTTCCATACCACCACCATTGATTATCATAACATCAGCAGTAGAAATAATCTTCATATCCTCGGTAGTCAATTGATAATCATGCAGACATCCTGTATTAAGATCGGTCAAACTCTTAACATCAACAGACTCCACACCCTCCATCAGATTTAGTCCAATCATGTAGACAGGATAGAACGTAGTCACAATCTGAAGCTTAACCTCATCCTGCGTTACATCCGTCGCCACATTCTTAGTTGATATACGAATTATAGTTGAGCTAATTACTATTATAAGTGCCATGATTCCCAGTAATACAAGTAATTTCTTCTTCATCTGTTGTCCTTTCTAAATGCAACTCATTTGCATTAAATATTATATATTAAAGTATTACCCTCTGTCAACTCGTTTAGACGAAGAATTCATGTTACTATTGCAAGAAGATCAAGACCTCACCATCCAGAAATTGTTTTATTACGTCTTGTAATAGATGTAAATTTATGCTATGATTTCTCATAATTAAGCCAACCCAGCTTGACACGATTTATAATCTATATATTAGATAGGAGGATCTTAATGAAAACAAATAGCATCAACAAATTAGTTGCCGCAGCTCTAATGGCTGCCATGACCTGTGTAGCGACTGTTATAATTGCGGTTCCTTCTCCGGTAGGTGGCTTTATTCATCCCGGTGACGGATTTGTAATACTTTCCGGAATTATCTTAGGACCCTTTTTTGGAGGTCTCGCAGCAGGGATCGGATCTATGCTAGCAGATCTTATTCTAGGCTATAGCGCTTATGCTGTAGCAACCTTTATTATCAAATGTCTGGCCGCAATAGTTGCTGTATGTATTTATCGAATCCTTCATAAAAATAAGTTAATGAAACTGATTCCTGTATTGGTAGGAAGCATCCTTGGTGGTGCACTTGTAACATTCGGCTATTTTATATTCGAAAGTACAATCCTTGGCTTAGGCTTTGCATCAGCTGCTATCAATATCCCCTTTAATTTAATTCAAAACGGTTTCGGAATTGTAATCTCAGTATTATTATTCCCCTTATTACTTAAGGTACCACAGATCAGAAGCATGCTTGAGGCGTAAGAACGAAATGTATCACTTTCTAAGTTACTAAGTACTGCAACTCAATTATTAATTTTGATAATACTTCGTATTAGTTAATATAATGGTACTGTTGTTGACATCTTTCATCGTTGGTTCTATAATTTAAGTAGATCGGAACTGGCGGATATGTGGATCAACCACAGGGGACCGATCAGAATACTTCCGAATAAGAGAAGTTGGATTGAACTGTCGACCGCCTGGGCAAATGCTCAGGTGGTTTTTTTGTGCACACTTAAGCTTATGATATACGCTTATATACACTGCTTGATCAATAAGAAGATCAGACTTCAGCGATGATCCGAATTACCTAAGGAGGTATACCATGAACGCATGGAATGATTTTAGGCCGGGTAAATGGCAGAACGAAATTAATGTGAGCAATTTCATCTTGAATAACCTAACTCCCTACCATGGGGATGAAAGCTTTTTATCAGCTGCAACTGCCCGCACACTAGCTCTCAACGAAAAATATACTGAACTGCAGAAGGAGGAACATCGTAACGGGGTATTATCCATTAATACGGAAAAGGTATCCTCCCTATTAACCTATGAACCTTCTTATTTAGATAAAGAGAATGAAATAATTGTTGGATTTCAGACGGATTCTCCCTTACGCAGAGGTGTTAACCCCTTCGGTGGCATCCGCATGGCAAGGCAGGCCTGTGAAGCTTACGGATATACCTTGTCAGAGGAGGTGGAAGAACATTTCCGATACCGAACCACTCATAATGAAGGAGTATTCAGAGTTTATACCCCTGAGATGCGTAACGCAAGAAAAAGCGGTGTTATCACCGGACTCCCCGATGCTTATGGAAGAGGACGCATTATCGGCGATTATCGCAGGGTCCCTCTCTATGGTGTAGATTATCTGATAGAGCAAAAGGAGTTGGATAAAACAGCTTTGGGGCAGCGTACGATGAATGAGGAAACAATTCGTACCTTGGAGGAGCTATATCGACAGATTGACTTTCTAGCGCAGTTAAAAACCATGGCTATGAGCTATGGGTATGATATTGCTAAACCGGCTACAAATGCCAAGGAAGCGGTGCAATGGCTTTACTTTGCCTATCTAGGAGCCATCAAAGAGCAGAATGGTGCCGCCATGTCCTTAGGTCGAACATCGACCTTCCTGGATATATACTTCGAACGTGATCTTAAGAATGGAATTCTCGATGAAGTTGGCGCTCAGGAATTGATTGACCAGTTCGTATTGAAGCTTCGTATGGCAAGGCAGCTTCGTACCCCTGATTATAATGAATTGTATGCCGGAGATCCTACCTGGGTTACCGAAGCCATTGGTGGTATCACTGTGAGCGGTACGAGTATGGTTACCAAGAATAGTTATCGCTTTATACATACCCTGACCACCCTATCTCCTGCTCCGGAGCCCAATCTTACCATCCTATGGTCCTCCAAGCTTCCCATGTGCTTTAAGGATTATTGCGCCAAGATGTCCATCCTGACAGATTCTCTCCAATATGAGAATGATGATCTGATGAGAATATCTTATGGTGATGATTATGGAATCGCCTGCTGTGTATCTGCGATGCGAATCGGTAAGCAGATGCAATTCTTTGGCGCTCGGTGTAATCTTGCCAAAGTATTATTAATGAGTCTGAATGGTGGAAAGGATGAAATCAGTGGAGAGCAAATTGGCCCTGAGACGCAATCCTACGAAGCTGGAATTCCCTTAATCTATGGGGATGTAATCAATAGCTTCTTATCTATGATGGATTGGCTATGCAGCCTGTATGTGAATACGATGAATGTCATTCACTATATGCATGACAAATACGCTTACGAGAAGCTTCAGATGGCTCTTCACGACACTGAGGTCGAGCGATTAATGGCGTTCGGTGTGGCCGGCCTATCGGTTGTAGCAGATTCCTTAAGCGCAATTAAATATGCCAAGGTTACTCCTGTAAAGGATCTACGTGGTATTATATCAGATTTTATAATTGAAGGTGATTATCCCTCTTATGGCAATAACGATGATCGAGCTGATGACATTGCTTCGATGCTGATAGAGGAATTTATCGCACGCCTCCGTAAGTATCCAACCTACCGAGATTCTGTTCATACCTTATCCATACTAACCATAACAAGTAATGTAGTCTATGGTAGAAAAACCGGGTCAACACCGGATGGCAGATTGAAAGGGGAACCCTTCGCTCCCGGTGCTAATCCAATGCATGGACGGGATATGAAAGGAGCCCTTGCTTCACTTCAATCCGTATCCAAACTAAATTATAGCAACTGCCGCGATGGTATCTCCTACACCTTCACGATTACTCCTGATACCTTAGGAAAGACAGACATGGTACGCGTACAAAACCTCTCATCACTCCTGGATGGATATTTTTCCGGGCAAAGTCATCATATCAATATAAATGTACTAAATCGCTCCCTATTACTCGAGGCACAAGCTCATCCCGAGAGATATCCAAATCTGACAATCCGAGTATCCGGATATGCAGTCCGCTTCCATTCCTTAAGTACAGAACAGCAAGATGAGGTAATCGCCAGGACCTTTCATGAAGTACTATGACATTGCTGCACATTATCAGATATTAGTTACTTGGTAATAATTAATGCTGCATTTTATAACAGTCTTGCCAACCACTTATTTCATTAAGACGATACGTTTTTTGTTGAATATTATGTAATAATGTAGTAAATTTGATTAGTGCATATATTTTAAATTCAAAGGAGATCCGACATGGCTGCTAATAATCAAGGTAATAAACCATCTAGTACCAAGAACAAAGCTATTCCTATCAATAAGGCGAATGATGAGACAAATATTTTTTATCTATTACCTATTCTGATTATAGTTGCTATTCTCCCTTTAGTAATGAGATTACATATATTTAACGCTAATCTTTCTGATCAAAGCTGGTTTTCAAAAAATGATGAATATGGAGATTTCTTTTTGTATTATAAACAACAGCTTTTTCTGATTTTATCAGCATTTATGGCTGTAATCGCTATCTATCGAAGTTATGTTACAAGAAAATCCATTCATTATCCTCGTACCTTAATGCCTATTGCTATCTATGCACTGTTAGCATTACTTTCATCGCTACTTTCGGAAAATAAAGCCTTTAGCTTTAGCGGTATCTATGAGCAGTTCGAATCAATCTTTGTACTGTTAGGCTATTGTCTTACTGTCTATTACGTTTTCTTAATTGTTAAGACAGAAAAGGATATCAAATATATTATTGGCGCTTTATTAATCGGAGCCATTATATTAAGCCTACTCGGATTAACACAAATTGCCGGACACGATTTATTTACTACTGCACGCGGTTGGCGATTGATTACCCCACGCAGTTTCTGGGATGCCAAGGATTTATTTACCTTTAACTTTGGTAGTCAAGTCTACTTAACGCTTTATAATCCTAATTATGTTGGTACCTATGCCTCCTTGGTTCTACCACCCCTATTAATATCCGGTGTTGTAGCAAAACGATTATGGTTAAAGCTAACTTTTCTTCTCAGTGCAGCTGCTATTATAGTAAGCTTAATTGGATCGAAGTCAGACACTGGTATCATCAGTGTTCTCTTTGGTGCTATCTTAGCAGTAATTGTATTTCGGAACTATTTAATTAAATATCTCTATGTGACTATACCAACTATTGTCATCATAATTGGCGCTTTGCTATTCTTCAATTACAAATATGATAATTTGTTTGTTAATCAGCTTCAGAAAGTGACTAACCTTCAGAAATCAACTCCGGCATTATCAGAGATACAGACGAACGATACCAATCTTAGTATCAGATATAATAACTCCCTTTTACAAATTAATTTCTTGGTTAGCGAGGATGAAGTCTGTACTTTCAATGTCTATGATGGTGATTTATTACCTATCAATTATACGCAGGACATAACAACTAATTCAATAATACTTCAAGATCAACGCTTCCCTGGCTTTACATTAACACCTGTCCGTAATGAGGATAACACACTCGCATTTAGTGTTACAATTGATGGTTACCTTTGGTATTTTACAAACCAAGTTATGGATAACACTTACTACTATATTAACAACTATGGAAAGTACGATAAGATGATCACCGCTCCATCTTCCCTATTTACAGGCTACGAAAATTTTGCAACCCGCCGTGGTTATATCTGGTCACGAACTATTCCGCTTCTGAAGGATAACATAGTTCTGGGTACCGGAGCTGACACTTTTTCATTTGTATTTCCTCATCAAGATTATGTAAATGGATATAATTTCGGTTTCAATCAACAGCTCATAACCAAACCTCATAATCTTTATTTACAGATTGGAGTACAGACCGGGGTTTTATCCTTAATTGCTTTTCTTATCTTCTATACTCTCTATTTTGTAAGCAGCCTAAAGCTGTATGGTAAAGGTATTTGCAATACATACTGTAGCTATATCGGTACATCGATTATGATTAGCTCTGCATGCTATATGATTGGTGGGCTTGCAAATGACTCCTGTATCGCTGTTGCTCCATTGTTCTGGGTATTCATGGGCTTAGGTATTACAGTAAATCGGTTTGGAACTCTAGAAAGAAAACAGATGTGAATTAAATAATGATGATTTGAGTGTCATAAGTCAAATATAAAAGTAGAAGGTGAATATACAGATACACGTATATTCACCTTCTACTTTTCTTAAACTTATAACATCCAAGCCAATGATATATTCCCTTTCTCGATCTCTGGTTCATTTACAGGATGCTTAGCTTTTCTTTTGTTCTTCTGTGTTCAAGGACTTTACTCTGTAATTCACACTAATTCCTATACCCATAAGAGCCCAGAAAATCGGCGCAGTCGTAATACTTGAATCGTTTGTCAATCCAGTTACCATATAACCAATGGTTCCAACAAAAATCGCAACACCCATCTGTTCATAGAAATTATGAAAACGTCCCTTTATATATAATCGAATACTTGATATAAAATACATAGCGTAAAATGCTAGAAATGCAAGCAAAGCGATCATACCATCTTGAACAGCTATCTGCAAATAGAGATTATGTGGTTTCGTGATAATGTTAGTAGGATAGCCATATCTTTGAAAATTCAAATAATCCTGTTGAGGATATTCCATCACAAATGTATCCGGGCCGGAGCCAAGAATCAGATTTTCCTTTAATAACGGTATTGTTCTTGACCAGAGATAACCACGAGCTGTTGCAAACCACTCATACCCTGTAAATATAGCGGATGGGGCTGTAATCATCTTGTCCAGTTTACCAAAACGATTCATATGATAATAGGTACCATCAGAATTTGACACAGTAAACAACCACTTTACTCCAGCTTCCTGGATATAGAAGGCGTTTTCAAAGTCATTACTAACTCCTACCGAGATACCGGCAAATCTTTCATCGGTAATCATAATGGAATTCGTGGAGGCATCATAATTTGCTGCTACCATTTCATTGTTAACATCCGTAAGTGTGAAATGACTATCTGTCTCACCCATAATATTTCTAACTAAGAGCTTATTTCCACCATAGGATAGTTCAACACAATCATCCTTAGTATCCATCGATGCAAGCGTATATTCGGCTTTTGTATTATTAAATACATTCTTTATTCTGTTAAATAGGAACTGATCCGTTACTGCATTTAAGATTAACACACCAATTATTAAGATAGCTCCCACTGACAATACAATAGTATATCTTTTGATAAGATATCTCCACATAAGTATCATAATAAACAGAAGTGCTACAGCAAGTCCAACAACACCGGCTAACGATTGTGCTCCTATCCCTCCTATGATAAGGCCAATGATTGCTACAATCGATATGATGATCTTTTTAATATTACGATGGAAGAATAGCATAACCAGAAGTATGGGTATCATCATAGATACGAATACACCTACGTAATTCGGATTATATAATGTAAAATATACTCTGTTATTCTCAAAACCAAAGTTAAGACTATATTTATCCTGATACTGTAGCGGAATGATTAATTTCTTAATTGTTTCCTCTCTGAACAAGTCGTTCCCAGCAAACTGAAATACTCCAAGTATGCTCATAATAATCGCAGTAACAACGAGGTATTTAAGGATCTTCTTTAAATCCTGCTCTTCTCTAATAAATAGGAATGCATAATACGCAGTGATACAGTATCCTAAGATAGCAAAGATCGATTCAAACTGCTCAAACCCACCGCCAAAACTAAACAATGGATAATCCGAAAAAATCGCTGATAAGAGAGCCATCACTCCATAAATGCCAAGCGGTATAAATAAAGGCAAAAACTTAATCACATCCCGCTTATAATATGCCCTTATCGCTATTATAACAACCATGATTATTGAGACTACAACAAACGCCCAATGCTTATAGATCAAGAAAAAATCAATAAACTCACCATCTTGGGCAAACCATTGATACTGTGATAGATGTGTATTATATATGTTCATTCTTACGATAAATGGAATAATACAAAGAATAATTAATATCGGTAACAGGAAATAATTTATCCTATCCTCATTGATGGTTTTACTTTTATTTCGAGCTCCGGATACCTTGCTTGAAGTGGCCATCCTATTGTCTTTTTGTGAATTAGTTGCTTTATTATTAGTGTCTCGATTTGACATGCTCTTCTCCCTTGTTGAATAATTTATGTTGCTATTATACTATAATTACTTTATTTCATCAACATAATATGGGAATTAAGATCAAAAAAAGCCCTGTGGTTTAAACCACAGGGCTTTTCACTCATTGCTATTTACATTTCATAACTGAATTATTCAGCTTTGATTGTAACATTTAAGTCAAACTTGTACTCTGTACGTGTATCGTCTGCTGTATTAGCAAGACCGTCAGTACCATTATTGATTACATGATACTTAACAGATTTTACGGAAAGGTTTGTTCCAGCAAGTACAGTTTGAGGTGTGCTTGTATTCCATACCTTATCAACGCCAGCGCCGTCATTGAAAGTGATCTCAACAATATTTGCTTCGTTTGCATCACTAACCTTGTCGCCGTTTAAGTATAAGCTGAAAGCATTCTGAACCATTGTTAATACAGAACCGGAAGCTACTGTAGGATCTTCAACTACGAATGTCTTAGTTGTTG
>JAQZBA010000047.1 GCA_029239365.1 Herbinix sp.
GAACAGCAATTATTTGTGCATGGTTCACACCCTTATCCTCATAAACAAAATGATTGTTGCAAAACCAAACCGTGAACTACTTCAATTTGGTTTTGCAACAATCCCTTGTTTGGATATTCTCCATCCCTTATTCACAGCTTTCAACAAATACAGAGGATCGAAGTTGCAGGAGTATCACTACCGACCAAAAGTATAGAGGGCTTTTAAGTGCCGGTTGACCGATCTCTGTATCTACTAACTTGCTGTTTACTACTTATTAACTATTATTGTTCACAGAGATTCTTATTCTTATGCTTACTGTACAGGCAAGGCCGGATGCTAATTTTATTATTCTTCTCGGATAAGAAGGTCATTTGTGATATGCTATACTTCCTATTCCCAGTGCTGATTGCCTGCCTGTATCCGGGCTTTATCTAGGGGTGAAACTCTGTTTAATAAATAATCTTGCATTATAATTCGGACGGGTGGGATCTTGTGCTTCCGGCACCGACCAAATCCTTCTCTTCACTTCTTTCTTTAGCCTTTGAATCGTTCTATCGCCGGCGCGTGGAAGATAATAGAGCCAATGTTCACTTCCACGTATCGTTTCAGTATTCATAATAAATTCCTTCAGTTTATGAATATCC
Source organism: Herbinix sp. (assembly GCA_029239365.1). Lineage (GTDB taxonomy): Bacteria > Bacillota > Clostridia > Lachnospirales > Lachnospiraceae > Mobilitalea. Next base: position 627 of record JAQZBA010000047.1, read on the forward strand.
CAAACTGATTGACCTCCCACTACAATCTTCGTCGTACAGCGAAGCAGCTCTTCCTGATGCAGGGTAAGGTCTGTACCAAAATCCAGGATAATGCATTCATATTCTTCTCCAAGTATCTCCGGAATTCGACTGACCTCCACCTCTTTAAAACAGGTAATCCTATGGAAGGAAAAACTGGTATCTCCTTGATTACTCCATTCATATGCGTTTTGAATCAGACTCATATCTCGGTGATGGTTGCATTCCAGGAAGGCTGTCTTCTTCCCAAGTTCTTCCCCAAAGTAGAAGGATAACAGCAGTCCGGTATGTGTTACTCCGGCGCCTCGGTGTGTTCCGATCAGTCCGATTACCTCTCGAAATCTCCCGCAGTTATCCTGAGCCAATTTTTTCAGAAGGATTGGTTTATGACTCATCGCTTGGCCCATATTCTTTTCCTTTTCTTATTAAATTTCTAACCCTACGTCGATCCTTGCTACCTTGGCAGCCAATCAATTCCTCGAATAACTCCTGACCGTTTTGATGCGTTACCCTTCCAAAGGGATTAGGTTCATAAGGAATACGATAACAATTACGATGTTCCATATTCTTCATCACCTTCTGGAACTGCTTACCATCCAGGAAATTAAATAAATAGTTAATATCTTTATATTCTGCTATCATATCTAAAACCTCTTCCGAATTAGCCAGTTCCCATTCTTTTGCCCCAAGGATTAAAAGCTTGATATCCGCCATCAGGAATTGCTCAAGATTATCCCCGGTAAGCCTTCCGTAGTCCATCAGAGTTACAGGAAAGATCGGTATATCCTGATCATCACAAGGGTCACGATACATCATTGGTATTCCCTCAAGTGTAAGTAGTTCTTCCCCCTCTGATTGTACTCCCGGATACCCCTTCATCCTACGGATGCATTCACTATGATTTCTCTCCCGGTATAGGCAGTTGATGCCCTGGCTCTTCATATAATGACATAACCGGAAAGCCAGATGTGTTACTCCGATTCTTGATTGTGTTCCCGCCACAGCGATGGTTCGTCTTTGACCAGATTCCTGATAATCCCCTCTAAGTGGCATTAATGCTGATAAATGCTTCTTTAACTGGGCTACTGTCGCGTACCTAAGTGCCGGATTATATTTGAGGCAATGGTTAATAATATGCTTAAGCTCTACAGAACAACCGGATATCTGATCGATGTTAGTGTTTCTCCCGGAGTTCGGTGAAATCATAGTCCCGGAAGCCATATAGTAAAGCAATATACCGATGCCATAGATATCACAGCGCTCATCAAGCTTTCCCGGTCGGTATAACTCCGGAGCTGCGTAACCTCTGGTTGCAGCAGCCTTACACTCCTTCGTAAGCTCATCCTGATAGATGGCACTTCCAAAATCAATTAATTTAAGGTATTTTCCTGAGATAAGAATATTATCAGGCTTAAGGTCCACATAAAGAATAGGTCGTTCTGTGGAATGCAGATAATGGATTAAATCACAAAGTTGGATTGCATAATCGATTATGATATCTTCCCGAATCGGTCCTATGGCTAAAACATAATCCTTCAGAGTGTCTCCCTCCAGATATTGTTCAACAATATAGGAACCTTCTTCATCTTCCTCAATATCATAAATTATAGGAATGCAAGAATGTTTCAGATTTTTAAGAACAAGTGCTTCATTACGTTGTAAATCATATAAGGGATGGGTTTTTGAGATACATTTGATTGCTCGATAAGAATTTAATTTGATGTGACTGGCTAGATATACTCTGGCAGTGCCTCCGCTACCAAGTAAACGAATGATACGATACTTTTGAAACCAAATCTCCTGTTGCATTCTCTCCTTTCCTATCAGCTTATCATAAAACAGGAATCAAGTCATAGTTATATTATAACCAGATACTGGAAATTAATCAATCTTTTTCCTACTGTATATAATCACGATATTTAATTACAATTTTGTTACAAATGACGACAAAACATCGCATTATCCCTGTAAAATACGGGTTTTATTAACACAAATTTCATATCTAGATATATTGACTTTACTTGTGTTTTAAATTATACTTTTTTTACACCGATGGATGGATTTGCGTATGTTACGTTAATCAGTTCCTGTTTAGTACAGAAAGGGGTGTACTTTATGAAGATAGAAAAGATCAGTGACAGCCAAATTAGATGTACCTTAAATAAAAGTGATCTGATAGACCGAGAGCTGAAAATAAGTGAATTAGCTTATGGTACTGAGAAAGCAAAAGCTCTTTTTCGTGATATGATTCAACAAGCCTTCTATGAATTCGGATTTGAAGTTGATGATATTCCGCTGATGATTGAAGCCATACCTGTTTCTACGGAATGTTTAATTCTGGTTATCACCAAAGTAGAGGATCCTGACGAGCTTGATACTCGTTTTTCCAAATTCTCCTCCTTTAATGTTCATGAGAACACCGATAAGCTTGAAGCAGATGAGGATTCCTATGCGGATGAAATTATAAATTGCTTTGACCAGATGGAAGATGATATGAACGAAGATATTCTGGATAATTCAAAAGAAGAGACCTTAGAGGCTACAGAGGTTCCTTCGAGCGACTTGGCAGCAACGCCAGGCGTTCACGTTCCGGCGAACTTAATTAAGATATATTCATTCCGTTCGTTACAGGAGGTTACCCAACTTGCTTATATTATGGTAGGTACCTACAACGGTACCAACACCTTATATAAGAACCCTTTGAATTCTATTTATTACTTGGTAATCAGTATATCCGACCACACGCCGGAGGAATTCAATAAGGTATGTAATATCATTTCAGAATACGGTAAGGTAGAGCGTTCTACTTATGCAAGCTCCACTTATTATAATGAACACTTTGAGGTAATCGTCAGAGACCACGCATTACAGATACTTTCCGTAATGTAAGAAATAACCCAGAACAAAATGTCAGCTTACGGAATGCTTTTTATTGAACGCAATTTCATAGGACATAAAATCAGGAGATGTTCTTCAACATCTCCTTTTTTATGTCTGCTAATATCATTAACTTGTCTTAATAACGAAAGGCGCAGCCAAGATATTATTCTTCGCCAACTTCTGCTTCAATTCTATCCATAAGATCATCAGGATCTAAGCCATGTACCATCGCTGCTTCTTCCAAGGTCTCAGCCTGTGCAGACGGGCATCCGAGGCAATGCATGCCTATATCTAATAACACAGGAATAATGCTTTGATCAATCGAAATAGCCTGGGCAATTGTCATGTCTCTTGTAATTTTAGCCATCTTGTATTCCTCCTTAAAAATGAAATATTTTAACCTAGATCGAAGTTCTGTCTTCAAAATGAAAGTTAACTAGGGTATTAACTATTATGATGGGTTGAACTGCCTTCGCAATAGCTTAGGCACTATTATATTCCATTGGAACAGTATCGTCAAGACTACAAATCAATTACCCTCCTGATGTTGCATTCAAGATGTTTCGAACAAACCTCAAAATCTTATAAATTAATCTTGCATTATGTCACATCCTATATTAAAATGTAATGGATTGCTAGGTAAAGGAGGTTATTTGACAATGGCATATACTATTAGCGATGAGTGCATTAGCTGCGGCGCATGTGCAGACACATGTCCTACCGGATCAATTTCCGATGGAGCTAATCATTATGAAATTGATGCAGATTCTTGCATCGATTGTGGCGCATGTGAGGATACATGTCCTACAGGAGCAATATCAGCATAATGATATGAACTTACATAAAAGAGAGTGAAACACAGTACCTAACGTGCCTGTTTCACTCTCTTTTTATATTCCTTAGCTTGTCCCAAATAATTCCCAATTAAATTTAAATGAAAGCATGATTTTTCTTAAAGAATTTGGATCTCTTTTTATGGTGGTCTGAGGTAGCAGCTGTCATCATTCTGCTTTTCTGATAATCTCTTAAGGTAGCATCAAATTTACGGTAACGCTCTTCTTCTTTTTCTTCTTGAATGCGCATCAGATAATTCATTTCCTTAATCATTCCACCGGTAACATTGGAACTAATATCCTTCGATAGAATAACGTTATTTTCTTTCAATGCCTCCATTACGATATGGCTTAAGACTGCTTTGAATTGATTCATCTTCGTATTTGGCTCATCGGCTATCTCACTCTGCTCATTTTCTGCAATCAGGCTTGTCCCACTTTCATTCACCGGTTGTTTATCCTCTTGCTGCATGTCCTGCTCCCTCCCATCGAGTTTTTCTCCTAGCAATAGTTCAGCTTCTGTATCCAGCTGTTCCGGCTTGTCCAAATTAGATAGTAGCATCTTGATCGCCTTCAGCTGAAAACCTCGTTCCTTTAACACTTTAACCTTCTTAAAAAGCTCAACATCCGCTTCCTTGTAGTATCGTTGCTCCATCTCATTTCGGGAAATCGGTAGACCCAGCTGCTTCTGCCAGTATCTTAGAACATGGGCTTCTACATCTACACGCTTTGAGGCCTCAGAAATCATATACCTAACTTCCTCCACTCCATAACCCTCCCTTATTATGTAATTATTTTCCACTTTTTACATTATAACATAGCAAACTTCAATTGCAAGACTATTTCCATACATTCCCATATAACTTGTCGACACAAAAATAGGAAACCCCCTAAGAAGTCTCCTATTTTCAACAACCTTCATGCTTTCGGGTTGCTGATACTAGATTAATAAATCATTTTTATCGTTTAAGACGCTAGATAATACAACTTTTCTACTTTTAGGATACTTGATTCTCTGTCTCAATTTTTCTATATTTCCGCTTTTCATAAGTTCCAAGCAGGTACATAGATAATGCAGCAATCAAGGATATAACAAATATAATTGGCCAAACATTGGTTACACTGCTACCAGCGATAAATCTACCCATAAGGTAGGGTGAAATAGCTCCACCTGTTCCGGTAATAATGTTTATGATAGAATTAAATCGTCCGCGATGGGTAATCGGTGTATGATTCGCTATGTAGACACCAATGTTGGTCGCATTGATGATCTCTCCGACTGTCCAAATCAGCGTAGACAGAACAAACAACCAGACGCTCTCTACGAAGAATAACATTCCAAAGCCTACCGCAAAGAAGATACCGGAGATGGCCACATTGTATACCGCTCGTATTTTCCTTGTTATTAAGGTAATAATTGTTGTCAAAAAGATTACTTCCAGACAATTAATCATTGCAAAGGTTCCAAAGTAGCTTGCTCCCAGCTGTTCCCCAAATACAAGCTTCGTCTGGAGTGGTAGACTAAAATTAGTCTGAGCATAGACGAAGGAGTAGAACATATCAAATACAGCAAAAATTAAAAGTGCCGGACGTTTTAACAAAGCCTTAAGTAAGCCTCCGGATTCTGCCTTTTCCTCAATTCTCTCTTCGATAATCTGCTCCAATTCCTCCTTCTCCGGTTTTGTCTCCTTCACCAGAAGTGCGAGCAGGAGAATGGATAGCAACGTAGTGATAGCATCTCCAATGAATAAGAACTTCATAAAATTATTGAATAATAGTCCTGCTATAATGGATCCGAGAGCAGTACCTACGTTAATCCCCATGTATAGCAGCGAAAAGGCTGCTTGTCGGTTCTCCGGTAAGGTTAGATCATTCATCATAGCTCCGCTGGCAGGTCCGGCCACACTTCCAAAATAAGAGGACAGAATTAGCAACCAGGGTATGTACTGAAAGAGCTCTTTATCGTCCAATAAAAAAGCACAGGGGATCAGGCAAAGAGCAGCCAATCCCATGAAAATGATCATGATCTTCTTTCTTCCCATCTTGTCCGCGAGCTTGCCTCCCAGCAAAGAACCCGGCACCTGAACCGTAGATGATAGTAGCAGGAATAATCCGATGGTCTCCTCTCCCATTCCACCTTTTGAGGTCAATAAAAGGGTCATGAACGGATGTACGAAATTACCCATTGAGTTAACGACGCGAGCAAAAAATATCACGTAAACACTTCTAGGCAATCCCAAGTAGGTCAATTTAGCATGCTTTGTTTCCAAGAATATCCCCTCCATTTCACTTCGAAACACGATACTGTTTTACATATGAAAAACAATTGTAACTTTTGATACAGAAATTGTCAAATGATTTCCCTCTCCCATTAATAAATGAGCAAGATTTGTCTAAAAACTGAGTCCTGCATATAAAGTCAGATAGCTACACGACAAGAGCTTGCTCTTGAAAGTGCAGCTATCTGACTTTATATATTAGGCTTTGCCTAGCAAAGCCTATGAGAAGCCTACATAACCGAGAGGCCGTAGACACCCGGGTTATGATGCAGGACTCAATCTGCTCCAGCATGCTACACGACAAGAGCTTGCTCTTGAAAGTGCAGCTATCTGACTTTATGTATTAGGCTTTGCTTAGCAAAGCCTATGAGAAGCCTACATAACCGAGAGGCCGTAGACACCCGGGTTATGATGCAAGACTCAATCTGCTCCGCTTAGTTCCTATCTCTCTAGATTAGTGAACTTTGTGAAGTTCGCCTGCCATCCAAGCTTTATGGTGCCTACCGGTCCATTTCTCTGTTTACCGATAATAATCTCTGATACGCCAGGTTCTTCGGTATCTTTATTGTAATAGTCATCTCGATAGATGAACATTACAACATCGGCATCCTGCTCAATGGCACCGGACTCACGAAGGTCAGAGAGCATCGGCCGCTTATCCGGTCGCTGTTCTACTGCACGGCTCAACTGAGACAGTGCAACAACCGGCACATTAACTTCTCTAGCCAAGGATTTCAAGGATCTAGAAATCTCTGAGATCTCCTGCTGTCTTGATTCCGCCTTCTTACTACCTGTCATCAGCTGAAGGTAGTCAATAATGATTAATCCAAGATTCTTCTCTAGCTTCAGCTTACGGCATTTGGAGCGGAGCTCACTAACCGATATCGCGGAGGTATCATCAATAACCAGATTAGAATTACCAATGACACGTGCACTCTCCATTAAGTGCCCCCAGTCCTCACCGGTTAAGGTTCCGGTACGGATTGATTGAGAATCTACCTTGGAGTTCATTGCAAGCATACGCTTTACCAACTGGTCCTGAGACATTTCCAAGCTGAAGACTGCGGTGGTTACATTGGATTTTAATGCAACATACTCCGCAATATTAAGTACAAATGCAGTCTTACCCATGGAAGGTCTGGCCGCAATCAACACTAAATCAGAAGGCTGTAAGCCCGCTGTCTTATAATCCAAATCATAGAAGCCTGTTGCTACACCGGTTACACTACCCTGGTTCTTCGCAGCAGCTTCAATACTATCGATTGATCTTAATACAACTTCCTTAATATCCGTAAATTCCTTTGTTCCTCGATTCTGGACAATATCAAATACTGACTTTTCCGTCTTCTCCAGAATTGCGTCCAGCTTCTCTTTATCCAGGTAACATTCACTCGCTGTCTCTTCTGCTACCTTGATTAGCCTTCGAAGCACTGCCTTATCTCTGACAATCTGAGCATAATATCTGACATTGGCAGAAGTAGGCACCGCAGTAACCAAATCCCTGATGAATTCTAGGCTACATACCTGAGGCGGAACATCCTTCTCCTTCAATCGATCCTGAAGGGTCACCAGATCCACCGGTTTTCCTTCATTAAATAGCTCCTGCATCGTTTCATACAGTATTGCATATTGCTGCTCATAGAAATCCGTACTGCTAATAACTTCAGAGGCTGCTACTATTGCATCCTTATCCATAATCATGGAACCAATAACAGACTGTTCTGCTTCTGCGCTGTGAGGAAGTATTCTTTTTATAAACGATTCATCCATTCGTAATCCTCCCGGGGCTTATAATAATTCGCATTCTCCTGCAAGTTATACTTGCTCTCTAGTCCCTATACGACTTTGGACGGCGTATTATATCGCATCTACCTTAACCTTCATCTCCGCAGTTACTTGAGGGTGTATTTTTACAGGAACCGTATAAGAACCTGCATGTTTAATCGGGTCATTTAATTGAAGCTTTTTCTTATCAATATCCAGATTGAATTGCTTCTTAGCTGCTTCAGCGATTTCTTTGGTAGACACAGATCCGAAGGTCTTACCACCTTCTCCTGCTTTGATGGATACCGTAACGGTAAGTTCCTCCAGCTTCTTAGCAAAGCTCTTCGCTTCTTCAAGCATTTCCTTCAGTCTCTTCTCTTCTGCTGCCTTCTGCATATTCAAATCATATAGGTTCTGCTTTGTAGCCTCCATACCAAGCTTCTTTGGTAGTATGAAGTTTCTAGCATATCCATCATTAACCTTAACAATCTCACCTTTTTTACCAAGGGACTTCACATCTTGCATTAAAATAATATCCATCTGTCTCTCTCCTTTTACTTACGAATTTAATTACAATTCTCCCTCTTCATGCATCTTCGCTAATGTTGTTTTTAATTTTATGATTGCATCCTGAATTGTTGTATTCTCTAATTGGGATCCGGCTACACTCAGATGTCCGCCACCACCCAGTTTTTCCATAATAATTTGAACATTTACCTCGTCAATGGATCTGGCACTGATATATATCTTATCATTATAATCTGTCAGAACAAAGGTAGCTTTAATATCATTGATATTCAGTAGCTCGTTGGCTACCTGTGCACCCAGGATCATAGGACTATCTACGTCAGAGCTTGCACAGACTGCAATCGCAAAATGATTCAGATAAATCTCTGTACTGCTGACTGCATCAGCCTTAATCTTAAAGTCGGACATCTCACTACGGAAGGATTTACGGATTCTGGTTACATCAGCACCACTTCTCCTCAAATAAGCGGCCGCCTCAAAGGTACGAACGCCTGTCTTTGTTAAGAAGTTATTGGTATCAATCATGATACCGGCATATAGAGCATCTGCCTCCAAGGGCTTCAGCTTCAAATTACCGCCAATATATTGCATTATCTCGGCTATCATCTCACTCGTTGAGGATGCATAAGGCTCTACATAGGATAGAACCGCAGAATCAATTGCCTCATTCGTCTGGCGATGGTGATCAAAGATAACAATCGTCTTAGTACGATCCAACAATTCCACGCATTCCAGGTAGCTTGGACGGTTGACATCCACTATGACCAGTAGAGTGTTACTATCCACGACTTCTCTTGCCTGATCATTTTTAAGGAACATATCCTCTTCGTAATCAGGATTATTGACAAATTTATTCATCATAGGACGCAGAGACGAGGTCACCTCATTGATTACGATATGGACCTTCTTATTAAAGGATTTGGCGATGCGGTATACACCGATAGCTGAACCTAAGGAGTCAACATCACCAATCTTATGTCCCATGATTACAACCTTGTCCTTACCCTCCACAAATTCACGAAAAGCATGGGCTTTTACTCTTGCCTTAACACGGGTGCTCTTTTCTACAGAGATGCTCTTACCACCATAATAGGAGATCTTCTCTCGGTCCTTGATTACTGCCTGGTCTCCGCCTCGGCCAAGGGCTAAGTCGATCGCCGCTCTCGCGTATTCATAACCACTGATATAAGTATCCGCATTTACTCCAAGTCCGATACTGATGGTAACGGACATCTCATTGCCGATATTAACACCTCTAACCTCTTCCAAAATTGAGAATTTCGTAGTTTGCAGATAGGGTAAGTATTTCTGTTGGAATACGAAGATGTATTTATCCTTCTCCAGCTTCTTGGTAATTGCGTCAATGCTCTGCATATATTTATTAATCTTTCTGTCAACCAAAGCCGTTAACAGAGAACGTCTAACCTCATCGATGCTTTCCAAGGCTTCCTCGTAATTATCAATATAGAGAAGTCCCGTGATCTGCTTCTGTTCTTTATTCTCCTTTAATAGTGTAGTAATTTCTGTCTCATCATAGAGATACATCGCAATCAGTGCATTGCGGTCATCCCATGCAAGTTCTACATCATTCATAGGAAAGCTGGTATCGTCATCAAAATCCGGAGTGATTACTTTTCGGAGTAACACCTTATAATTCCGTCCATGAAGCACAACACGAAGAACCTCATCGGTCTCCTTCTTCGGTAACGTATCCTCGGTTATCTCCGGAAAAACATTCGTAATGGAATGTCTTGCAGCGCTCTTCTCTTGAATAATATCCATAAACTCATCATTACCCCATTGCATCCTGCCTTCCAAGTCAAGAATAGCATAGGGTAGATTCAATTCCTTGAGTAGACGCTTCTGAACCTGACCATAATCCATCGCATAACGAACCAACTCTGCAGCGATTTTATGTCGTTTCACAAGATATACCGTCATTGCCATCGCAAAATAAACAACGGTAAATGCTGTCATGACATAACCCGCAAAGCTGTCTATCAAATAAATACTCAGATTCATGCACAGTAATACCGCAGTTAATACAATCGGCCAAAGCAGGTATGCTCTTAGTGCTCCTCTAAGTTTTAATTTACGGTTCATGATAAGACTCCTTACTCTAGTTAAAACGATTTTTGGTATAATAGCTTATCCGTATAGTATAACATTAAAATTCTTTATTTTAAAGAGCAATATTTCAAACCAATATAACATGCCTGCGAAGTGTACCCATTCTGCATCTTTGATGCAGTAGGGAAACCGGTAGAATCATGAATAAAAGGGTTGTTGTAAAATGTAAGCTTAACGAATGGGACTTGCCTGTCAAACGTTCCTTATGGCAAATCATATCCGTCGCTTTTCTATTTTGCAACAGCCCCTAATTCAATCTATTATTTTTATTCTATTATTGCATTTTATAACTTGTCTTCGATATGGGATAGGATTTCACGAATTCGTCTGTCTTATACTCAGCATCTCGCTTATGTCCCGTAAAGTCCTTTGTACTTTTTAGAAAATAGTCATAGGTCAGCATCGGTTTTCCATCAGAGGAGATCGGATCATCCCAGGTGAGGTCAATGTTATACCATTTATCCTTAACCTTAACGATGTTCCAGGCATGAGCTCCACCATTACCGGTACCTGATATAATCCGGCTTTTCAGACCAGCTTCCGTAAATAGTCGATAAGCCAGCATACTATACCCTTCACAAACGGTTGATTTATTAATCATAGCATCATAAGCGGAAGTCTTCACTAACGTCGTATCATAGCTAACTCTCTTAATGATATAATCATGAATTGCCTTGACCTTCTTATAATCTGAGGCACCCTCTAGTTTTAAGCCTTTCAAGACACTCTTCACCTTACTATCTACCGTGTCTTCCTCCTCGAGAGTAGTTTTATAGCTGGGTGCAAAGTTAAGGGTAGTAGAGTTCCATCCGGTCCTGGTTACCGCTTCCCAACCTCTCATGGAATAAGCAAGATAATCGCCATCCTTTGCTATACTTTTATCATCAATTGCAATCACCTTCTGATATAGCTCATCAAGATTAAGCTTATACCCCGGAATGGCGTACTTTACCACAATCTTATCTTCTCGATCTAATAATCCAGTATAGAGAGCCGCAATTAACTCCTTCTCACTGTCTATACTCACCTCGGTTGCTGCTAATGCCGTAGTACTCACCTTAACTATTTCCCGATAGGCATTCCCTGCCAAAGTACTAACATCTGCCTGAGTAAACAAAATAAACATTATTAGAATAGCCGAAATAAGTTGTTTTTTCATATTCCACCTCCAATCACTTTCATCCCTTCAACTCTCAGTTCTGACAAAGGGATTTCCGGTTAAAGCTATTGAATACATCAGCTCCATTCGAATCACTTGATTCGTATATCGGCACTTATCTATCGGTAGCTTATATCATACTCTATCATCTCGCGGCAAGCAATATAACGAATGCATCGTTCCTTATTAATTTCTAATCAGATAATCAAAGGCACTTAAGGCCGCTGTAGCACCGGAACCCATAGAGATAATAATCTGCTTATAATGGCTGTTGGTACAGTCCCCGGCTGCAAATACTCCTGGTACATTGGTAGCATTATGATTATCAACTACAATCTCTCCCATCCTGTTTCGTTCTATACTGTCTCCAAGCCACTCTGTATTCGGAACAAGACCGATCTGAACAAATACACCCTGCAACACAATCTGACTAATCTCTCCGGTTTCGCGGTTCTTATAGCTGATGCCCTCCACCTTATTGCTACCGGTGATTTCGTTCGTTTGAACATTCTTCAAAACAGTGACATTAGGAAGGCTGTATAGACGCTGCTGTAGAACTGCATCTGCCTTCAGCTCAGGCATAAATTCCAGAACAGTCACATGGTTTACAATTCCGGCGAGATCGATCGCTGCCTCGATACCGGAGTTGCCTCCACCGATTACTGCGACATCCTTACCCTTGAATAGGGGACCATCACAATGAGGACAATAAGCGACTCCTTTATTCTTAAACTCGACTTCTCCCGGTACACCGACATTTCTCCAGCGCGCACCGGTAGAGAGAATTACGGTTTTACTCTTAAGCACTACTCCATTCTCAAGCGTAACCTCAATCAGCTCTTTCTTCTCTAGGCTTTTCGCACGATGGGCGCTCATGATGTCTACATTATAATTCTTAACATGCTCTTCAAGGGTCGCCGCAAGCTGTGGTCCTTCAATATAGGCTATACTGATCAGGTTCTCAATCCCCAAGGTATCCCTTACCTGACCACCGAAACGTTCGGCTACTAAGCCGGTACGTATACCTTTTCGAGCTGCATAGATGGCAGCACTAGCTCCTGCCGGACCTCCACCTACCACAAGTACATCATAGGGTTCTATACTCTGTGAATCCACGGCCTCGGGCACGCTACCGATTTTCTCCAGTATTTCCTCCAAGGTCATACGACCACTGCCAAAGAATTCACCATTTAAGTAGACCGACGGTACCGCCATGATTTCCTTACTATCCACTTCATTCTTATAAGCCGCACCATCTATCATGGTATGGGTAATGCCTGGATTCTGGATACTCATCAGATTCAGTGCCTGTACTACCTCCGGGCAATTATGACAGCTTAAGCTGATATAGGTTTCAAAGTGATATTCATCTTTCAGGGCTTTTATCCGGTCAATCATAATATTGCTTACTTTGGGAGCTCTTCCGCTTACCTGAAGAAGTGCCAGAACCAACGACGTGAATTCATGCCCCAGAGGAACACCTGCGAATACCACTCCGGTATCCTCCCCAGGACGATTAACACCAAAGCTTGGTGTTCTTGTTAACGTCGTCTCCTTGACCTTGATTCTGGTGGATATCGAAGCTAATTCATCCACAAGAGCAGACATATTCTTTGATACCTCGTCTGCACCGGCACTGAGCATAATCTCTATATCGCCCTCCATGAGACCCAGATAATCTACCAATTGTTCTCTAATATCTGCATCTAATATCATATAATCACTCCTTAGATTTTACCAACGAGATCAAGACTAGGCTTCAAAGTTGCTGCGCCTTCTTTCCATTTTGCAGGGCATACTTCGCCGGGATTATTTCTAACATACTGTGACGCTTTAATCTTATTAATCAGAATGCTTGCATCACGTCCGATGCTGCCTGCATTAATCTCAACTGATTGAATCACACCGTCGGGATCAATGATGAAGGTTCCACGGTCTGCAAGACCTTCCGTTTCGATCAATACATCAAAATTACGTGAAACAGTATGGGAAGGATCACCAATCATTACATAGGTTAGCTTCTTGATTGCCTCTGAGTTATCATGCCATGCCTTATGGGTATAATGGGTATCCGTAGATACTGAATATACCTCTGTACCAAGTTTCTTCAAATCTTCATAAATATTCTGTAAGTCCTCTAATTCTGTCGGACAGACAAAGGTGAAGTCTGCGGGATAGAAACATACCACGCTCCATTTTCCCTTTAAATTTTGCTCTGTTACCTCTATAAATTTACCATTATGAAATGCCTGTGCCTTGAAAGGTTTTACTTCAGTTCCGATTAATGACATAATATTTTCCTCCTATGATAAAATTTGTTTGTTGCTTATATGATGATTCTATATTTAATAACAGTTATCATTACTGTTATTATAGTAACAATTTACTAATAAAGTCAAGAGGTTAATTATATTTTCTTTAAAAGCAATTAAAAAAGGATAAACAGCTTCCAATCAGACACTCAAGGGAAGCCGTTTATCCTATATTCAACTATTCCAATCTTAGAATCACCAAAATTTTATCAAGAATTCTTGTTCGTTGACTTTATACTATGATAAAGCTGTTTCGCATCCTCTGCTTCTCGTGATGTAATCTCATCCCCCATCTGATAGCGCGCTTTGCGGTAAAGCTGCTTCATCTGCTTAGAAGCTTCTCTTTGTGCTCCCGAACGCTCCAAAAGAGTCTCATTGTATTTCCGGTCAATCTCACTTGTAGTATCCTGGTTGCGGATTACTATCTTCTTATGACGCAATCGCAGCAGATATTTTCTATAGTAAAATCTGACCATTGCTCTTGGCTCCTTAGGTTCTCTTACTCGGAGAGAATTGTGCTTATCCTCTGTATCCGTTATCTCTTCCCTCGTCTCTAATACTCCTTCCATAAGCTCCTGTTGATACTTTTCTCCCATCAGCCAACGAAAAAAGAAGAAAAGCACAGCAAGCCCAAGGATAGCTCCAACCGAATAGAGTAAGGGCAGGATCCAGTCAATAACGGTTACGTTAATCGCAGTTGTATCCACGGTATCGCGCAAACTATTACCAAATTCATCCTTCCTCTGAGTAAGTTCTCTGCTGTTGACGAATAAGCTAACCCCCGAGATAAGAAAATACATGATTGCACCAAATACTATTCCTATCAAACCCCCAATAAAACCTATGACCGGCTGTATTACATTTAGGTAGAGCAGTTGCAAACCTACTAAAAGGTTCTGCGGAGCCCGGGCGATGGTCAAAAAG